>DASZDI010000232.1:0-5369 GCA_035942135.1 Solirubrobacterales bacterium
GGTTTTGAGCATCCCCGCCGGCTGTGGCGGGGCTAGAGTCGGGGCATGGAGCTTGGACTGGAGGGGCGGGTCGCGTTGGTGATGGGCGCGAGCCGGGGAATCGGGCGCGGGATCGCGGGTGTGCTGGCGCGGGAAGGGGCGCGGGTCGCCATCGCCAGCCGCTCGCGGGAGCGACTGGAGGAGGCCGCGGCGGAGATCGGGGAGCGGGCGACTCCGTTCGTCGCCGACGCCACCGACCTGGAGCGGCTGGCGCGGTTGCCGCTCGAGGTCGCCGAGGCCCTCGGCTCGGTGGACATTCTCGTCACCAATACCGGCGGTCCGCCGCCGGGCGGCGCCCTCGACCACGGCTTCGAGGAGTGGGAGGAGGCATACCGGTCGCTGGTGCTGGCGCCGCGGGTGCTCGCGGGCGCCGTCGTCCCCGGGATGCGCGGCGAAGGCTGGGGGCGGATCGGCAACGTCGGCTCCACGACGACGATCGAGGGGAACCCGGCGCTCGGGCTCTCCAACGCGCACCGCCTCGCCACGATCGGCTTCCTCAAGACCCTGGCGCGGGAGGTCGCCCGCGACGGGATCACGGTCAACACCGTCGCCACCGGCCGCTTCGCCACCGACCGGATGGCCGAGCTCGGCGGCTCGATGGAGCAGGTCGAAGCCGCCGCCCGCGAGGAAGTGCCGGCCGGCCGCCTCGGCACCCCCGAGGAGTACGGGGACCTCGTCGCCTTCCTCTGCTCCGAGCGCGCCGCCTATATCACCGGGACCGTGATCCCGATCGACGGCGGCCTGATGCGCTCCACCGTCTGACGCCCGCGCTGAACGCCGCGCTCAGCTCTCGCTCTTCAGCTCACGCATCGCCGGGTAGATGATCACGTCCCGCAGGGTTTTCGCCCCGGTCATGATCATCAGCAGGCGGTCGATCCCCAGCCCGCAGCCGCTCGCCGGGGGCATCCCGTATTCGAGCGCCCGCACGAACTCTTCGTCGTTGGGATGGGGGTCGGCCTCCGCCCCGGTCTCCTGGCGTTCGCGCTGTTTGACGAAGCGCTCGCGTTGCTCGATCGGGTCGTTGAGGTCGGTGCCGCCGCCGACGATCTCCATCCCGGCGACGATGCCGTCGAAGGCCTCGCAGACGCGCGGGCTCTCCTCATGCACCTTGACCAGCGGCCAGATGTCGATCGGCAGGTCGATGATGTAGGTCGGCTGGATCAGCTTCGGCTCGACGAACTTGCCCTGCAGCGCGTCCACTACTCCGGCCCAGTCGTCGTTCTCGTCGACCGAGTCCCCGGCCGCCTCGGCCAGCTCGTCGCGGCTCGCCTCGTAGATGTCGAGCCCGGTCTCCCGCAGCAGCTCGTCGCGCAGCCGCACCCGCGGCCAGGGCGCCGCGAAGTCGATCTCGACCCCGTCGCGCTCCACCTTCGTCGTCCCCATCACCTGCTCGACGACGCTCGCGACCAGCACCTCGATGAACTCCATGACGCCGTTGTAGTCGGCCCCGCCGACGAACATCTCCAGCATCGTGAACTCGGGGTTGTGCTGCGGCGACATCCCCTCGTTGCGGAAGAACTTGCCGAACTCGTAGACGTCCTCGAACCCGCCGACGATCGCCCGCTTCAGGTACAGCTCGGTCGCCGTGCGCAGGAAGAGGTCGCGGTCGAGCGCGTTGTGGTGGGTGACGAACGGCCGCGCCGCGGCGCCGCCGGTCAGCCGCTGCAGCACCGGCGTTTCCAGCTCGACCCAGCCGCGCTCGCTCATGTGGTTGCGGATCGCCAGGGTCAGCCGCGAGCGCTTCTTGAAGATCTCCCGCGACTCCTCGTTCGCCATCAGGTCGAGTTCGCGCCGGCGGTAGCGGGTCTCCGGGTCGGAGATGCCGTGGAAGAGGTCCGGCGGGTCGAGCAGCGCCTTCGCCAGCAGCGTGCAGTCGCGCACGCCGATCGCCAGCTGCCCGCGCTTGGTCACGTGCAGCGGCCCCTCGATCCCGACCAGGTCGCCGATGTCCAGCTCCTCGACCCGCGCGAACGCCTCCTCGCCGAGCACGTCGCGCCGCGCGTAGGCCTGGATCGTGCCGGTGATGTCGCGGACGTCGAGGAAGGCGGTCTTGCCGTGCCCGCGCTTGCCGGTGATCCGCCCCATCACCCGGTAGCTGAACCGCTCGTGCTCGCCCTCCCCCAGCTCGGCCGGGTCGTGCCTGGCCTCGATCTCCTCGACGTGGTCGCGGTCCGGGAACGCGTGCGGGTAGGGATCGATCCCCTCCGCGCGCAGCCGCTCGAGCTTGGCGCGCCGCTGCTCCTCGGTTGAGACCGCGACCGAACGGTCGCCGGACTCGGGCGTCTCGGCCCGCGTCGGGACGTCACTCATGGCCTGAGGCTATCCCTCAGGGGGCGAGGCCGACGGTGACGCGGTCATTCCCCTCGTAGTCCTGGAGGGTCGTCGCCTCGCGCAGCAGCCCGCGCATCGCCGGGCCGTGGTGGGTGTCGTGCTCCATCGCCAGCTTCCAGCCGGAGGGAGTTTCGGCGATCACGCTGCGGATCACCCCGAGCCCGTCCTCGCCGCAGTCGCCGGTGACCGCGACCCGCGGCTCCTTCTGGATCTCCGGGGAGCGCTCGTAGATCGTCTCGTCGGTGACGTAGGGCATGTTGGCGATGACGAGGTCGACGTCTTCGGCTTCAACCGCGTCGGGCAGCCCCTTGGCGACGCTGATCTCGAGGTCGAGCCCGAGCCGCTCGGCGTTCTCGCGCGCCGCTTCGACCGCTTCGGGCGAGAGGTCCGAGGCGGTGATCTTCAGGTCCGGCCGCTCGGAGAGCAGGGCCAGGGAGATCGCGCCGGAGCCGGTGCCGACCTCGTGGACGCGGGCGCCCTGCGGCAGCGTCGTCCCGACCTCGACCAGGAGCTCGGTCTCCCGGCGCGGCCAGAGCACGCGCTCGTCGACGTAGATCTCGAGCTTGCGGAAGGGGGCGCGGCCGAGGATGTAGGCGATCGGCTCGCGCTCGACCCGGCGCTGGACGTTGCCCTCGATCTTCGCGGCAACCTCGTCGCCGACCTCGCCGGCGCTCTCGACCGAGAGCTCGCTGGGCGCGACGCCGAGGGCGTCGGCAACGAGGATTTCGGCGTCGGTACGCGCGTCCTCCACGCCGGCGGCGCTGAGGCGCTCGGCCGCGTCGTCGAGGATCGCGCCCACGGTGCGAGCCGAGGGTCCCTCACTCTGAACGTCGATAGCCGCCATTACCGCAATCCTCCCCTAAGTAGACCGCTCCAAAGATCTTGCGCAAGATACCAGTGATACATGGGCCGCCCGCCCCCGCTCAGACAGCGGCTCCAACCGCATCGTTCGCCGCGGGCCGGGCGATGCCTCCGTGGCGGCGGACCACGATAGCGATCCAGATCCCGCCGCCGGCCATCATCGCCAGGCTCTCCAGCTGCGCCGTCGTCAGCCCCAGCGCGGCGTCCTCGTTGCGGCGCAGGAACTCGACCAGGAAGCGCTCCGCCCCCGCGTAGAGGAGGTAGAGCGCGAAGAGGACCCCCGCCCGCACCCGGTCGCGCAGCTGCCAGAGGACCCAGGCCCCCAGGCCCATCGCCAGCGTCTCGTAGATCGGCGTCGGGTGGACGGTCTGCTCAGTCGGCACCGTGCCCTCGGGATAGGCCATCGCCCAGGGCCCGTCCCAGGCCTTGCCGTAGTCGCCGTCGCCGGAGAGCTGGCAGCCGACGCGGCCGATCGCGTAGCCGAGCGCCAGCGCCGGCGCCGCCAGGTCGAGCAGCGCCAGGCCGAGGAAGCCGCGGTACCAGGCCCAGGCGAAGACGGCGAGGGCGCCGCCGATCGCGCCGCCGTACCAGACCAGCCCCGAGCCGGAGAAGAGGTTGCCGAGCAGGTCGTCGCTGACCTCGCTGTAGTTCTGGACGATGAAGTAGACGCGGGAGCCGACGATGCCGCCGACCAGCGCCGCGAAGCCCATCTCGTACGCCCAATCCCCCGGCTTGCCGAGCTCCTCGAAGCGCTTCCAGAGCAGCGCCCCGGCGGCGAGGAAGGCGATGGCGAACATCAACCCGAAGGTCTGCAGCGTCAGCGGGCCGATCTCGATCGTGGGGTGCATCGGGGGGGTCGCCTACTCGGCGAGCAGCGTCTCCAGCAGCGCCTTCTGGGCGTGCAGCCGGTTCTCCGCCTGGTCCCAGACCGCGGAGCGGTCTCCATATAGGACCTCGGCGGCGATCTCTTCGCCCGGGTGAGCCGGCAGGCAGTGGAGGACGACCGCGCGGTCGCTCGCGGCTGCAAGCAGGTCGCCGTCGAGCTGGAACGGGGCGAGGTCGGCGCGGCGACGCTGCGCCTCGGCCTCGTCGCCCATGCTGATCCAGACGTCGGTGTAGAGGGCGTCGGCGCCGGCGGCCGCGGCGCGCGGGTCGTCGGTCAGCTTCACCCCGTGCCCCTCCTCGAGCTGGTAGCCGGACGGCGCCGCGACCACGACCTCGAGATCGGCCAGCTCGCCGAGGACCGCCAGCGAGCGGGCGACGTTGTTGCCGTCGCCGACGTAGGCGAGCCGCAGGCCGTCGAGGTCGCCGAAGCGCTCCCGCATCGTCAGCAGGTCGGCGAGCGCCTGGCAGGGGTGGTGGAGCGGGGTCAGCCCGTTGACCACCGGCACCTCGGCCGCCTCGGCCAGCGCCGCCACGGTCTCGTGGGAGCCGGAGCGGATCACGATCGCGTCGACGTAGCGGGAGAGGACCCGCGCGGTGTCCTCGACCGACTCGCCGCGGGAGAGCTGCATCTCGTCGCCGCGGAGGACGACCGGGTGCGCGCCCAGCTCGGCGACGCCGACCTCGAAGCTGATCCGCGTCCGCGTCGAGGGCCGTTCGAAGACGAGGGCGATGCTGCGCCCGGCCAGGGAATCGGAGCCGACCCGCTCGCCGCGGCCCGCTTTCAGCTCCGCCGCCCGATCGAGCAGCTTGCCGAGCTCGAAGGCGCCGAGCTCTTCGCCGGTGATGAAGTCCCGCTTCAAGCTTGCGGATACTAGGGGGCATGGAGCTGACGGCACTGGCCTGGAACCTCTTCCACGGGCGCGACCACCCGCCCGACCCCGCCCTGCGCACCTGGCGCTCGCGGCTGCTGCGGATCGAGGAGCGCAACGAGACCCACGTCCAGGTCAACCGCGACCTCACCGCGGAGTTCGCGACGATGCTGGCCGAGGCCGAGTGGGACGTGGCGCTGCTGCAGGAGTGCCCGCCGCGCTTCGCCGAGCCGCTGGCCGCGGCCTGCGGGGCCGAGTGGCACCGGGCGCTCACCTCGCGCAACTCCTGCGGGGCGCTGCGGGGGCTGCTGGCGCAGCAGAACCCGGACCTGATCGCCTCCGGCGAGGGCGGCTCCAACCTGACCCTGGTCCGCGTCCCCGGCC
>DASZDI010000233.1:0-5172 GCA_035942135.1 Solirubrobacterales bacterium
CCTATAGCGCGGTCTCTCGCGGACTCGCGGGATAGACTGCCCCGCCGATGGCGCTCGCAGACGTACAAGGAGTCGAGGGAATGCAGGCCTTGGTCGGCCAGGAGGTCGGCCCGACCGACTGGCGCACGATCACCCAGGCCGACATCGACGCCTTCGCCGAGCTCTCCGGCGACCACCAGTGGATCCACGTCGATGTCGAGCGGGCAAAGAGCGAGAGCCCCTTCGGCACCACCATCGCCCACGGCAACCTCACCCTGGCGACCGTCGACGGCTTCCGCACCGAGCTGATCTCCTCCTCCGGCTTCGCCCTCGGCGTCAACTACGGCTGGAACAAGATCCGCTTCCCCGCCCCGGTCCCCGTCGACTCGAAGATCCACGCCAAAGCCGAGGTCATCTCCGTCGACGAGGTCGGCGGCGGCTGGCACCAGGTCGTCACCCGCTTCACCCTCGAAGTCGACGGCGGCGAGAAGCCCTGCTTCGTCGGCGACTCGGTGACGCGGGTGATGGCCGCGGCTTGAGCCTGCTTCTGGTTTGGCCCGGAGGAACCGATGCGGTTCCATCCCGGCTAGAAGGGCAGCTCCGCCCGTCAAGATAAAGACGAGATCACAGCGATTCCTTTCTCGACCCATGGATGAAATCCGATCGTCCAGCGGCGGTGCTGATTGTCGTCTTCCCATGCACATGGGCCTCCCCGCTCCATGGGCTGCGCCCATTCGCTTGCTCATGTAAATGATCCCTGTGGAAACCGGCGCCTTGGCGACAACTTTTCGCTGCCCACCGGATCGTGGCCGCTAGAAACTCACTGCGGCGGCGGGAAGTTCCGCGGGTCGCGCTTGTCGTCGTGCCACCAAATGGCGCGGTCGTAGACGTACCACTCCCCGATCGCTGCGACTACGAGGAGCACGATGAGGGCGATCTCGAGAATCATCGGGAGGAGAAACTGCGCGGCCGACTTTTGGCCCAGCGGAGTGGGTTGAAAGTCGGCCGCGCTGAAGCGGGTCGTTACTCGACCGTCAGCGTTCCCTCCATGCCCGCGGGGCGGTGGCCCGGGACGGAGCAGTAGAAGGTGTACTCGCCGGGTTTGAGGTTGACGGTGGTGGATTCGCTGCTTTCGGTGATGACTTCGGTGCCGCCGATGTCTTTGCCCTCGGCGTCTTCGATCCGCACGTCGTGGGGGGCCGGAGCCGGGTTGGTGAAGTTGACGGTGACTTTTCCGGCCTTGGAGGTGGCGGAGTCCTCGGTGAAGGCGAGGGCGCCGCTCGGGTCGGCTTCGAAGTCGAGGGTGGAGGAGCCGGCGCTGTCGCCTTCGGCTTCCGTGGTTTCTTCGGCCGTGGCCGCTCCGGTCTGGTCGCTGGTGGTGTCGCTGTCAGAGCCGCCACAGGCGACGAGGGCCAGTGCGGCGAGGAGCAGGGCGAACAAGGTTGCGAATTTCTTCATCTCGTTCCTTTCTGGGGAGGAGGACTGATCGACTGTAGCCGGATGGGAGGGGCGGCCGGTCAGCGGCCGTGGAACTCCGGGGCGCCGCCGCCGAAGAAGGTCTCGACGCCGTTGCGGAGGTCTTCGGTCGCCATCGAGTCGGCGATCCCGTGGCGCTCCAGCTGCAGGTGCTCGGTGATGCTGTTGTCGAGGCTCACCCCGCACAGCAGCTTCGCCATCCGCACGTAGTGGGGCGCCTTCTTCGCCAGCTCCTCGGCCTTGGCGCGGGCGGTCTCCGTCAGCTCGTCCGGCCCGACCACCTCGCTCACCAGCCCCAGCTCCTTGGCGTCGGCGGCGGTCAGGTTCGGGTCCTCGAGCAGCAGTTCCAGCGCCTTGCTCGGCCCGACCACGCGGGGCAGGAAGTAGGTCATGCCGCCGTCGGGCGAGGCGCCGATCCGCCCGTAGGCCGGAGCGAAGAAGGCGCGCTCGGAGGCGATGCGGATGTCGCAGGCGAGCGCCAGCGAGAAGCCCGCCCCGGCCGCCGGCCCGTTGACGGCCGCGATCACGGGGTAGGGGATCCGCCGCATGTCGACGATCGCCTGGTGCAGGACCTCGGCCCCGCGCCGCACTTCGGAGGGCAGGTCGATCTCCCCCGACTCCACCCCTTTGCGGAACCAGGTGACGTCGCCGCCGGCGCTGAAGGCCTTGCCCGCGCCGGTCACGATCAGCGCCCGCAGCGGCGCCCGGTCCGCCAGCCACCCGAAGGCGACGGTCATCTCCCCGATCATTTCCGGGCTCATCGCGTTGAAGGCGTCGGGCCGGTCGAGCGTCAGGGTCCCGATCTCCCCGTCGACGTCGATCCGCATCGTGTTCAGCTGCGGCGGGTTGATGGTCTCGCTGGTCATCTCGGCTCTCCTGGTGGGGTGCGTTTGGTCAGGTGGCCGGCAGCCTACCCTTTGACTGATGGCAAAAGGCAGGGGAAAGGCGAATGACAACGGCGCGCTGAGCCGGGCCGAGCGGATCGCGCAGCAGCGCAAGTCCCTGCCCGACCAGCCGGGCGTCTACCTCTTCTACGACCGCGACGGCGAGCTGCTCTACGTCGGCAAGGCGCGCTCGATCCGCAAGCGCATCTCCTCCCACTTCTCCGGCGGCAACACCCGCCTCACCTCCCGCATCGACCGCATCGAGAGCCTCGTCACCGTCAACGAGGCGGAGGCGCTGCTGACCGAGCAGAGCTTCGTCAAGCGCCACCGGCCGCGCTTCAACATCCGCCTCCGCGACGACAAGTCCTATCCCTACGTCGCCGTCAGCCTCGACGAGGACTACCCCCGCGTCTACTTCACCCGCGAGAAGCACCGCAGCGGCCGCGCCTACTTCGGCCCCTTCTCCAGCGCCAAGCGGGTGCGGGAGACGCTCGACCTGCTCGGCAAGCTCTTCCAGTTCCGCACCTGCGAGGGGAAAGAGCCCGGCCGCCGCTCCGGCAGCCCCTGCCTCGACTACTACATCAAGCGCTGCGGGGCGCCCTGCGTCGAGTACGTCAGCAAGGAGGAGTACCGCCACAACATCGACGCGATCGTCGACTTCCTCTCCGGCCGCTACCGCCAGGTCGAGCGCGAGGAGCAGGGCAAGATGGAGGAGGCGGCCACGGCCCAGGAATTCGAGCGGGCGGCGATCCACCGCGACCGGCTGAAAGCGATCCGCTCGCTGTTCGAGCGCCAGCGCGTGGCCGGGGCCTCGATGGGGACTGCGGACCTGATCGGGGTCGCGGTCGAGGGGCCGGACGCCAACGCCCAGGTCTTCCAGGTCCGTGACGGGATCCTCGCCGAGCGCCAGAGCTTCTACCTCGAAAACCAGGGCGAACGCGCGCCCGTCGAGGTCGCCGAGGAGTTCATCTCCCAGTACTACGCCGCCTCGCCGGCGATGCCGCGGACGATCATCGTCGGCCCCTACCTGCGCGACCGCGCCGAGGTGCTGGCCGAGGCGCTGAGCGAGCGCCGCGGCGCCCCGGTCGAGGTCCGCGCCGCCGAGCGCGGCGACAAGCGGCGGCTGCGGGAGCTGGCCGAGCGCAACGCGAAGCTGGCCCTCGACCAGGACAAGCTGCGGCGCGAGCACCGCCGCACTCGCCGGGTCGAGAGCCTGGCGGCGCTGGCCGCGGCGATGCGGATGGAGGAGCTGCCGGTGCGGATCGAGGGCTTCGACATCTCGACGATCGGCGGCGAGCACACGGTCGCCTCGATGGTCGTCTTCGAGGGCGGGGCGCCGAAGAAGTCTGACTACCGTCGCTTCAAAGTGCGCGGCGACCTGCGCGCCGAGGGGGTCGGCAACGGCGGCCCCGACGACTTCGCCTCGATGGAGGAGGTGCTCTCGCGCCGGATGGCCCGCTACCTCGAACAGGTCGACCTCTCCCCGCACGACAACAAGCGCGACGACAGCTTCGCCTCGCTCCCCTCGCTGATCCTGATCGACGGCGGCAAGGGCCAGCTGGCCGCCGGGGTGCGGGCGCTGCAGCCGTTCACCGAGCGCGGCGTCACCGTCGTCAGTCTCGCCAAGCGCCTGGAGGAGGTCTACGTCCCCGGCCGCTCCGAGCCGCTCGACCTCGCCGCCGACTCGGAGGCCTCGCGGCTGCTGCAGCGGGTCCGCGACGAGGCCCACCGCTTCGCGATCGACCACCACCGCGGCCGCCGCGACCGCGGCATGCTCGAGGGCTCGGTCCTCGACGAGCTGCCCGGGATCGGCCCGGCCCGCAAGCGCGCCCTGCTGCAACACTTCGGCACGCCGGAGCGGTTTCTCGCCGCCACCCGCGAGGAGCTCGAGGCAGTGCCCGGTCTGCCTGGCAAAGTGGGCCGCGAGATACACGAGCAGCTGAACCGGACCAACTGAAAGGTCAGTGGGGAATCTGATGGCGGAGCGGGTGGAGACGGAGTTGGAGGGCGCGGGCGAGGACGGTCTCGCCAGGCAGGTGACCCTGGTCGTGATCACCGGCCACTCGGGGGCCGGCAAGTCCGAGGCGATCGCCGCCTTCGAGGACGGCGGCTACTTCTGCGTCGACAACCTGCCGCCGCGGATGATCGCCGGCCTCGGCGAGCTCTTCCGCCACGAAGGGAGCGGGGTGGAGCGGGCCGCGATCGTCTCCGACGTGCGCGGCGGCGAGTACTTCGAGGACCTGGTCCAGGTGCTCGAGGACCTCGAGGCCGACGGGCTGCGGCCGATGGTCCTCTTCCTCGAGGCCGACGAGGAGGTGCTGCTCGACCGCTACAAGGAGACCCGCCGCCGCCACCCGCTGGCGCCGGAGGGGCGGATCGTCGAGGGGATCCGGGCCGAGCGCGAGCTGCTGGCCCCGCTGCGGGCGCGCGCCGACAAGGTGCTGAACACCAGCGACCTGACCGGCGCCGAGCTGCGCCGCCAGATCACCGAAGAGCTGCTGGGGCGGGAGGAGCGCGGCAAGCTCGCCCTCACCCTGCTCACCTTCGGCTTCAAGAACGGGCCGCCGCGCGACGCCGACCTCACCCTCGACGTCCGCTTCCTGCCGAACCCCCACTACGACGACGAGCTGCGGCCGAAGACCGGGATGGACGAGGAGGTGCGTGCCTACGTCGAGCAGGGGACCCAGGCGGGCGAGTTCTACGGGCGGCTGCTGCCGCTGCTCGAGTTCCTCGTTCCCGCTTATGTCGCCGAGGGCAAGAGCCACCTGACGATCGCGGTCGGCTGCACCGGGGGGCGGCATCGGTCGATCACGGTTGCGGATCGGATCAGGAG
>DASZDI010000234.1:0-2565 GCA_035942135.1 Solirubrobacterales bacterium
GTTCCCCTACCTCGACGAGGAGGGCGAGATCGCCGGCGTCTCCGGCGTCTCGACCGAGATCACCGCCAAACGCGAGGCCGAACAGCTACAGCGGGACCTCGCCGCGGCCCAGGAGCGGGCGATCGAGGAGCTGCGCTCCTCGCGCCAGGAGACGGTGGAACGGCTGGCCCGGGCGATCGAGATGCACGACGCCGAGACCGGCCGCCACGTCAACCGGATGGCGCGGATCGCCTCCTACCTCGCCTCCCAGGTCGGGCTCGACGACGAGCAGATCATGCTGCTGCGGGCGGCCGCGCCGATGCACGACGTCGGCAAGATCGCCACCCCGGCCGAGATCCTCCGCAAGCCGGGGGCGCTGACTCCCGAGGAGCGGGCCGAGATGGAGCGCCACACCGAGGTCGGCCACCGGATCCTCACCGGCTCGGAAAGCGAGCTGCTGCAGATGGCAGCGCGGATCGCCCTGACCCACCATGAGTGGTTCGACGGCAGCGGCTACCCGCGCGGCCTCGCGGGCGAGGAAATCCCGATCGAAGGCCGGGTCGTCGCCGTCGCCGACGTCTTCGACGCCCTCCTCAGCGACCGGCCCTACCGGCCGGCGATGAGCGTCGAGGAGGCGGTCGAGGCGATCTGCGAGGGCCGCGGCACCCACTTCGACCCCGAAGTCGTCGACGTCCTCATCGAGCACCTCGACGAGGCGATCGAACTGCGCGGCTGACTCAGCCGCGCTCCAGCAGCTCCGGCGCCAACTCCGCCAACAGCCCCACCGGCAGCCCGACGACGTTGGAGACGCTCCCCTCCACCCGCTCGACCAGCGTCGACCCCAGCGTCTGGATCGCGTAGCCGCCGGAGCGCCCCTCCCACTCCCCGAACCGCACGTACCGCTCCTTCTCCGCCGCGGAGAGCTCCTTGAAGACGACCGTCGTCTTCTCCAGCCCCGAGCGAACGTATTTGTTCCCGGTATGCGGGAGCAAGTGCGTCCGGTCCCAGACGATCAGCCCGCTCATCACCGTGTGGGGCCGTCCCGACATGCGATCGAGGTACTCGCGCGCCTCGCGCGCGTCAGCGGGCTTGCCGAGAACCTGACCGTCGAGGACGACGTCGGTGTCGCAGGCGATGACAAGGTCTCCGGCCCCCGCCTCCACGGCCTCCGCCTTCCGCCTGGCGTTCTCCACCACAAGGCACTCCGGATCCCCCTCGCTCAGCTCCTCCACCCCAGGCACAACCACCTCGAACTCGAGCCCCAGCTTCTGAAGAATCTCCCTCCGCTGAGGAGATCCGGATGCCAGCACCACCCTCACGACAGGCGGGCGGGTAGGGCTGGAACGTCTTGTACTTTTTCGTCGCAGCGAATCTCGGACGGCCGGCGGCGATCCACGAAAAAGTTAAGTGGAAGCCCTACCCGCCCGGCTGTCGCTACGAGAGCTCGGGAAACCAGATCCCGATCTCACGCTCGGCCGACTCATCCGAATCCGACCCATGCACCATGTTGAAGGTCACCTCGAGCGCGAAGTCCCCGCGGATCGACCCCGGCGCGGCCTCGACCGGGTTGGTCGCCCCGATCAGCTGCCGGGCGGCCTTGACCGCTTCGGTCCCCTCCAGGACCATCGCCACCAGGGTGCCGCCGGTGATGAAGGAGACGAGCTCGCCGAAGAACGGCTTGTCGGTGTGCTCGGCGTAGTGCTCGTCGGCGATCTCCTTGCTTGCGCGCATCGACTTCAGGGCGGCGATCCGCAGCCCCTTGCGCTCGAAGCGGGCGATCACCTCACCGGTAAGGGCGCGCTCGAAGGCGTCAGGCTTGACGAGGATCAGGGTCCGGCTCACGGCGGGGGTTCCTTTCTTCCTGTTCTGGGTTCGGGTTCGCCCCTTCTCGGTCCTCCGACGACGCCCTGCGGCGACGCGGCGGCTCCTGGCGGCTCGGCGCCTGGCGGTCTTCGGGGTCTCTGCGTTGACGGCGCGTCCGCTCGTCGCCACCACCGCCGCCGAGGTTCGTCTCGCAGTAGGGGCAGAGGCCCCAGCGCGGGTCGACCGGCTTGCTGCAGGTCGGGCACGGGTCCTTGAGGCGGCGCTGGCAGTTGGGGCAGCGCAGGTAGTTCTTCTCGACGGAGTACTCGCAGTTGGGGCAGGTCTGCTCGCGCAGCTGCCGCACCCGCAGCTCGGCCGCTTTGATCTCGAGCTCGCGCTCGTGCGCGTCCTCCAGGTACTCCGGCGGCCGCACGATCGCGTAGACGGCGGTGCCGATGAAGGGGAAGAACGAGGCGACCGTCGCGCAGGCGACCAGGAAGGGGTCGCCGATGCGCCGGCGCGCGTCGAGGTAGGTGTAGACGATCAGCGCCAGCCAGAGCACGACCAGCATCAGCAGGAAGAGGGTCGCGGCCAAGTTGAGGCCGTCGTTGGTGATGCCGAAGATCGCTAGGGACATAGGTAAGTGAAGGGCGCCGCCGTTTCGGGAGCGGCAGTCTACTTCTCCGCCGCCGCCGGTAACCCTGTTCTCAGAGGAACAGCCTTCCGAACAGGTAGCCGACGCCGAAGAAGACGAGGATCACGATCGCCACCACGGCAGCGACG
>DASZDI010000235.1:0-1562 GCA_035942135.1 Solirubrobacterales bacterium
TGCAGATCAGTCTCGACCGGATTCAGCGGCTCGATCCGCAGTTGAACGTCTTTCGCAAGGTCTTCGCCGAGCGGGCGATGTTGGAGGCCGAGCAGGCCGAGGCGCGGGTCAAGGCGGGGGAGGAGCGGCCGCTGCTCGGGGTGCCGATCGCGATCAAGGACGAAATCGACGTGATGGGGGAGGTCAACACCCACGGCACCGACGCCTTCACCGAACCGGCGAAGGCCGACTCCGAGGTGGTGCGGCGGCTGCGCGAGGCGGGGGCGATCGTCGTCGGGCTGACGCTGCTGCCGGAGCTGGCGATCTGCGGCTTCACCGAGTCAGCCACCTACGGCGTCACCAGGAACCCCTGGGACCCGCAGCGGACCCCTGGCGGCTCAAGCGGCGGCTCGGGCGCGGCGGTGGCGGCCGGGCTGGTCTCGGTCGGGTCCGCCGGCGACGGCGCCGGCTCGATCCGGATCCCCGCCGCCTCCTGCGGGGTCTTCGGCCTCAAGCCCTCGCGCGGGCGGGTCTCGATGGCGCCGAAGGGCGAAGGCTGGCGCGGCCTCGCGGTCGAAGGCTGCCTCAGTCGCTCGGTCATCGACACCGCGCTCTGGCTCGACGTCGTCGCCGGCGGCTCGACCGAGGACGAAGCGCCGCCACCGCCCGACCGCCCCTTCGTCGAGGCGGCGAAGAGCTCACCGGGCAAGCTCCGCGTCGGCTACTCGACCAAGCCGCCGCGGGCAGCCGCGCCGCCGACCGTCTCCGCGGAGGTCAAGCAGGCCGTCGCCGACGCGGCGGCGATGCTCGGCTCGCTCGGCCACGAGGTCTCCCGGCGCGATCCCGACTGGGGCTCGATCGGCGACACGATCTCGGCTCGCTTCCTCAAAGGCGTCTCGGAGACCGTCGAAGAGGTGCCCCACCCCGAGCGCCTGGAACGGCGCACCCGCGGCTTCGGCCGCCTCGGCAAGGTCCTCCCCGAGGCGATCTACCGCCAGGCGATGGCCCGGCGCCCGGCCGAGCAGGCCCGCATCAACGCGATCTTCGACTCGGTCGACGTCCTGGTGATGCCGGTGATGGGCGGCACGGCGCTGCCGGTGCGGCGCTGGGAGGGCCAGGGCGCCCTGCGCACGGTCCTCGGGATGAGCCGCTTCTATCCCTACTGCGTCCCCTGGAACCACCTCGGCAACCCGGCGATGTCGGTCCCCTTCGGCTTCGGCTCCGACGGGATGCCGCTGGCGATTCAGGTCATCGGCCGGGCCGGGAGCGAGAGCACGCTGCTCTCGCTCGCCGCTCAGATCGAGGCCGAGCGGCCCTGGGCGGACCGCCGCCCGCCGATCTCCTAGCGCGGCGCTGTAGCCGCGCCGCGCGCGCCTCTAGCCGAAGACCTTGCGCAGGCGGGCGATGTCGCGGACCTTGCCGCGGGGGCGGATGCGCCGCTGCAGCATCATCTTCAGCTGGTTGGCGTCCGGTTTGCCGGAGGCGACCCAGTCGGCCCAGGTCGACTCGATGACGACGTTGGGGCTCGGCGCTTCGCCCGGCTCGGCGCGGGTCGAGCCGTTGTCGAGGACCAGGTGCCACGG
>DASZDI010000236.1:0-2370 GCA_035942135.1 Solirubrobacterales bacterium
CACTTCTAGTATCCGCCCGTTCGAGAGGTGCCTTCTCCGTCCCCTCCGTCCCGCTGATCGCCCTAGCGCTGGCCGCCCCGATCCTCTGGGCACTGTTCGACCTTATGAACACCGGCAGCCCGACCTACTCGTGGACCGGGACCAAAGAAACGGTCGAGACGCTGGAACGGCAGACGGGGCCGATCGACCTCGTCCTCTACGGGCCGCGCCGGCTCGGCGAGGTGCTGCAGTGGCCGGGGATGGTCGGCGCGCTCGGCGGCGTCCTGCTCGGGCTCGCCTTCCTGCGCCGCCGCTCCGTCCTCGGCGTCGCCGCCGCCGTCCTCGCCCTCGCCGCCTTCGCGATCCTCGCCTGCGGCGGGCTCGCGATCCTCCCGCGCTACACGATGCTCGCCGCCGCGGTGCTGGCGATCTTCGCCGCGCTCGCGCTGCTCGGCTGGCGCCTGCTCGAGCCCGGCCATCCCTGGCGCCGCCGCTGGCAGCTCTTCGCCGGCCTCGTCGCGGCGATGTTCGTGGTCTGGCTCCCGAACCAGTGGGACCTCGACTCCAAGGTCGACACCGACCTCACCAACCAGGCCCGGGTCGAGGACGACCTCTCAGACCTGGTCGACGCCGGCGCCTTCGAGCCGCTCTGCGGCAAGGTCGCCGTCCCCAACCATCGCGCCGTCCCCCGCCTCGCCTTCGGCCTCGACGTCGAGCCGACGCGGATCGTCAGCGCCGGCGAGGAAGGCGCGCGCGCGCGCGGCTACTTCGTCCACCCCGCGAGCGAGTTCGTGGTCCACAACTTCATCCTCGACCCCAACGACCCGACCGACTTCTCGCTCGACGTCCCGCCCGGCTTCCGCCTCGTCGACGAGAACGAGTCCTGGCAGGTCTACCGCCGCTGCTAAGAGGTCAGCCCTGGTGCTCGACGGCCGCCACCGCGGCGTGCGTCTCGGCGGCGAGGTCGGGGTCGGCGAGGTCGACCCGCGGCGGCAGCTCGACGTGGAGGTCGTCGGAGGGATCGAGGCGGGCGCGGAGGCCGCACGAGCGGGAGTCGAGGACGTGGCCGCCGCGGCGGCGGTCGGCGCTGAGGAAGTGCAGGTGGTAGCCAGGCACCTCGATCCCCTCGACGTAGGCGGGGAAGCGGAAGCCCAGCATCGTCCCCTCGACGTCCGTGAGCTCGAAGACGTGCTGGTCGGCGACGACCTCGGTCAGCGGCCGGTAGGGCGGGTCCTGCCGCGGGACCGAGCGGGCGCGGACGAGGTCGAAGCGGCCGTCGAGGCGGACGGCGCAGGAGGAGGCGCCGGCGGGGACCAGCGCGTCGAGGCGGGCCAGCAGCGCCGCGTGGGAGAGCTCGGCGTCGTGCAGGCGCTCGTCGAGCGTCGGCTCGAAGCGGGTGACGACCGCGAACGGCGTCCGCTCGGCCGGGTCGATCCTGCTGACGTTGCCGTCGACGTCGGCGCGGAAGAACTCGCCGTCGAGGGCGATCATCTCGCCGTCGAGGTGGTTGAGCGTCCCCAGGCCGAGGTCGCCGCGCTCGGCCAGCTCGGCGAAGCTGAGGTCGCCGTCGAAGGCGCCGTCGAGCAGGGCGCCGATCGTCGAGGCCTGGAAGAGGACGTGCGGCTCGCGCTCGGCATGGAGGTCGGCGCGGCGCATCGACTCCACGTGCAGCGACCGGATCCAGCGCTCGTCCAGCATCGCGCCAGTCTCGCACCCGTCGCCACTTGACGAAGCGCACGAAGCCGACGTCGCCCGCGTGACACCATGCGCGCGATGGCGGCGATAGAGCTACGCGACGTGGTCAAGACCTTCGGCCCGATCACCGCGGTCGACGGCCTCGACCTGGAGGTGCCGGAAGGCATCTGCCTCGGCCTGCTCGGGCCCAACGGGGCCGGCAAGTCGACGACGATGCGGCTGTTGACCGGCCAGGCCGTCGCCGACTCCGGCGAGCTGCGGGTCCTCGGCTACGAGCTGCCGGGCCGGTCGAAGCCCGCCCGCGCGGAAATGGGGGTCGTCCCCCAGCTCGACAACCTCGACGTGGACGTCACCGTCGAAGACAACCTCGCCGTCTACGCCCGCCTCTACCGGGTCAAGGACGTCGCCGCCGCCGTCGACCGCTGCCTCGACCTCGCCCGCCTGCGCGACCGCCGCCGCGCCGAGGTCGACAAACTCTCCGGCGGGATGCGGCGGCGCCTGCTGCTCGCCCGCGGGCTGGTCCACGAGCCGCGCCTGGTCCTGCTCGACGAGCCGACGGTCGGGCTCGACCCGCAGATCCGGACCGAGCTCTGGACTCTGATCGGCGAGCTGAAAGCGCGCGGGACGACGATCCTGATGTCCACCCACTACATCGAGGAGGCCGAGCGGCTCGCCGACGAAGTCGCGGTGATGCAC
>DASZDI010000237.1:0-2253 GCA_035942135.1 Solirubrobacterales bacterium
GTGCAGCTGCTCGGGCATCAGGCGGTCACCCCCAGTTTCTCCTTGACGCCGTCGGGGATCTCGTCGATGCGCTCGACGCCGCGGATGCCAGCGGCTTCGCGGCGGGTGATCTTCTCGGTCGCGGTGTCCTCTTTGCCCTCGACGATCGTGCCGGCGTGGCCGAAGCTCATGCCTTTCATCTCCTCGTCGTCCATGAATTTGCCGGCCATGAAGGCGACGATGGGGAGGCGGGAGTTGTTGTCGGCGACCCATTCGGCGAGCTGGGCCTCCATGCGGCCGCCGGGCTCGGTGTAGATGACGATCGCCTCGGTCTGCTCGTCGGCCTCGAAGTAGGGCATCAGCTCGGCGTAGGCGGAGCCGATGATCGCGTCGCCGCCGATCGAG
The DNA here is from genome assembly GCA_035942135.1 of Solirubrobacterales bacterium. Taxonomy (GTDB): domain Bacteria; phylum Actinomycetota; class Thermoleophilia; order Solirubrobacterales; family 70-9; genus VAYN01. The sequence continues at coordinate 385 of DASZDI010000237.1, forward strand.
ACGGCAGTGGAGACGCCGAGGCCGGCCTGGGTCAGCGAGGAGGAGATCTCGGTGGTCATCCCGCCGGAGCGGCTCATCACGCCGACGCGGCCGGGGGCGTAGGCCTTGGCGGCGTCTTTGGCGGGGCCGCCGATGCCGCCCAGCTTGCAGACCTCGGGGACGATCAGGCCGAGGCAGTTGGGGCCGATGATGCGGGCGCCGCGCATGTCGGCGAGCTCGACCATCTGAGCGACGTCGCCACGCGGGACGCGCTCGGTGACGATGACGATCAGCTTGATCCCGTTCTCGATCGCCTCCAGGACCGCGTCCTTGGTGAAGGCCGGGGGGACGGTGACGACGGAGCCGTCGATCGGCCCGCCATGGTTCTCGACCGCCTGGGCGACGGTGTCGAAGACCGGCACGCCGTGGACCTCGCGGCCCTTGCGGCCGGGGGTGACGCCGCCGACGACTTTGGAGCCGTAGTCGAGGCACTCGCGGGTGAGGTTGACGGCCTCGCGGCCGGTGATCCCCTGGACGATGAAGGTGGTGTCCTTGTTGAGCAGGATGCTCATGCCGGGGCCCCCTGGATCTTCGAGACGGCGCGCCCGGCGGCCTCCCACATCGAGACCGAGCGGTCGCAGTACTCGACCCCGTACTTCTCGAGGATCTTGAAGCCCTCGTCCTCCCAGGCGCCCGGGATGCGGAAGATCGCGATCGTCTCGCCGGGGTCCTTGCCGAGTTCGAGGCAGGCCTTGATGACGCCGCGGGCGACGATGTCGACGCGGGTGTTGGAGACGATCGACATCATCACCGCGATCTTCTCGACGCCGTCCTTTTCCAGCACCTCCTTGGCCAGGCCACAGGCCTTGGCGACGGAGGGGTTGCCGCCGATCTCCGAGTAGTTGGCCGGCTGGCCGCCCTGGTTGCGGACCGCGTCGGTCAGCGTCAGCGAGCCGCCGCCGGCGCCGATCACGAGGCCGAGGTTGCCGGTGAAGCCGTGGTCCTTGCCCTGGATCACCCCGCGGTGGTCGGCGGCGTCGATCGCGGCGACGTTGCGCTCGAAGTCGGAGGGCTCGTAGGTCTCGCGGGTGTCGTCCTCGGCGATCCCGAGCTCCTTGCGCAGCAGCTTCTTCTGGCGGCCGACCGCCTCGTTCTCCATCTCCATATGGGCGTCGAGGGCGACGAACTTGCCGTCGGTCAGCTCGGCCAGCGGGTTGATCTCGGCCAGCGTCATGTCGTTCTCGAGGAAGAGGCGGGCGAGGCGGGCGAGGACCGGGGTCGCGCGGTTCAGCTGCGAGCCGGTGACGCCGGTCGCGGCGACGACCTGCTTGGCCTCGAAGTCGGAGACGGGGAGGAGGTTGGAGACGTGGCCTTTGCCCACGTGATCCGGATGCTTCTCGGCGACCTCCTCGATGTCGATCCCGCCCATGTCGCTGAACAGCATCAGCGGCTTCTTCGCGGTGCCGTCCCAGACGACGCTTGCGTAGTACTCCTGCTTGACCTCGGCTTTGGGGTCGACGAGGACGCCGCGCGGCATGTGGCCGTTGATTTCCAGCTTGAGGATCGCCTCGGCGTGCTCGGCGGCCTCCTCGGGCGTGTCGGCGAACTTGACGCCGCCGGCCTTCATCCGGCCGCCGCTCAGCACCTGGCTCTTGATCACGACCGGTCCGCCGATTTCCTCGGCGACCTTGCGCGCTTCCTCGGCGGTCGTGCAGAAGCCGTACTTGGTGACGGGAATCCCCGCCAACTCGACGATCTTGCGTGCCTCGTACTCGTAGAACCTCATCGCGGCGCGGAACCCTATCCAAGACCAGAAGAAGCTCGTCGGCCCCTCCTCTCGACACGCATCCATCGCTTCCGACTTTTGCCACAGCGGGCTGTGGCATAAAT
>DASZDI010000238.1:0-6334 GCA_035942135.1 Solirubrobacterales bacterium
CTTCGGGAAGCTGGTCGAGGTCTTCGCCGAGCAGGCCGAGGGCCTGGTGGCGGGCGGCGCCGACCTGATCATCATCGAGACCGCACAGGACATCCTCGAGGTGAAGGCGGCGATCTTCGGCGCCCGCGAGGCGTTTGCCGAGGCCGGCCGGACGCTGCCGATCCAGTGCAGCGTCTCGCTGCTGCCCAACGGCGGCAAGATGCTGCTCGGCACCGACATCCGCGCGGTGCTGACGACGCTGGCCGCGCTCGACGTCGACGTGATCGGCCTCAACTGCTCGACCGGGCCGGAGGACATGCGCGACGCGATCCGCTTCCTCGGCGAGAACAGCCCGCTGCCGGTGCACTGCATCCCCAACGCCGGGCTGCCGCTGCAGGGGCCCGACGGCGAGACGATCTTCCCCGAAAAGCCGGAGCCGCTGGCCGCGACGCTGGGCGAGTTCGTCGAGCGCTACGGGGTCGGCATCGTCGGCGGCTGCTGCGGCACCACCCCCGAGCACATCGCCGCGATCCGCGAGCGGGTCGACGGCAAGGTCCCCGGCGAGCGCCCCGCCCCCGGCCCGATCGAGGTCTCCTCGATGATGACCTCGACGCCGCTGGTGCAGGAGCCGCGCCCGACTCTGGTCGGCGAGCGGGTCAACTCCCAGGGCTCGAAAAAGGCGAAGGAACTGCTGCTCGCCGACGACTACGACGGCCTCGTCCAGGTCGCCGAAGACCAGGTCGAAGGCGGCGCCCACGTGCTCGACACCTGCGTCGCCCTGACCGAGCGCCAGGACGAGGACGAGCAGATGAGCGCGGTGGTGAAGCGGATCTCCCTCACCCAGCCGGCCCCGATCCAGGTCGACTCGACCGAGCCCGAGGTGATCAAGGCGGCGCTGGAGACGACCCCCGGCCGCGGCATCGTCAACTCGATCAACCTCGAGGCGGGCCGCGCCAAGGCCGACGTGGTGATCCCGCTGGCGAAGGCCCACGGCGCGGCGCTGATCGCGCTGACGATCGACGAGGTCGGGATGGCAAAGACCGCCGATCGCAAGGTCGAGATCGCCGAACGCATCCGCGACATCGCCTGCGGCGAGCACGGCCTCGACCCCGAGGCGCTGATCTTCGACGCCCTCACCTTCACCCTCACCACCGGCGACGAGGAGTGGAAGCCCTCGGCGGTGGAGACGATCGAGGGCATCCGCCGGATCAAGGCGGAGATCCCCGGCGTCAAGACCTCGCTCGGCGTCTCCAACGTCTCCTTCGGCGTCTCGCCGCGGCCGCGCGCCGTCCTCAACTCCGTCTTCCTCCACCACTGCGTCGAGGCGGGGCTGGACCTGGCGATGGTCAACCCGAACCACATCACCCCCTACGGGGAGATCCCCGACGAGGAGCGGGAGCTGACCGACGACCTCGTCTTCAACCGCCGCGACGACGCGCTGGAGCGCTTCATCGCCCACTTCGAGTCCAAGGGCGAGGAGGCGGAGGCCGAGGTCGCCGACCCGACCGCCGGGATGGAGCCCGAGGAAGCCCTGCACTGGCACATCCTGCGCCGCAAGAAGGACGGGGTCGAGGACTGGATCGAGCGCTCGGTCGAGAAGATCGGCGCCGTCCCCACCCTCAACGAGGTGCTGCTGCCGGCGATGAAGGAGGTCGGCGACAAATTCGGCGCCGGCGAACTGATCCTGCCGTTCGTCCTGCAGTCGGCCGAAGTGATGAAGCGCGCGGTGGCCCAGCTCGAGAACCACCTGGACCGGATCGAGGGCCACACCAAGGGCCGGGTCGTGATCGCGACCGTCTTCGGCGACGTCCACGACATCGGCAAGTCGCTCGTCAACACGATCCTCACCAACAACGGCTACACCGTGATCGACCTCGGCAAGCAGGTCCCGGTCGACACGATCATCGAGGCCGCGGTCGAGAACGAAGCCGACGCGATCGGCCTCTCGGCGCTGCTCGTCTCGACCTCGAAGCAGATGCCTACCTGCATCGCCGAGCTGCACCAGCGGGGGCTCGAGTTCCCGGTGCTGATCGGCGGCGCCGCGATCAACCGCGACTTCGGCCGCCGCACCCTCTACCCGAAGGGCAAAGAGTCCGACGACGTCTACGAGCCCGGCGTCTTCTACTGCAAGGACGCCTTCCAGGGCCTCGACACGATGGACGCGCTGGTCGACGAGGAGGCGCGGAGCACCCTCGTGGAGCGGATCAAGGCCGAGGCGAAGCAGCTGCGCGAGAAGCCGGTGGTGGTCGACGACGCGCCCCCGACCACGGACGCGAGCGTCCGCTCCGGCGCCCGCACCGACGTCTTGATCCCCTCGCCGCCGTTCTGGGGCACCCAGGAGATCCCGGTCGACCTCGACGACGTCTTCCCCCACCTCGACCGCCACGTCCTCTTCAAGCTGCACTGGGGCGGGCGCGGCGTCAAGGGCGAGGCCTGGCGGCAGCTGGTCGAGGGGACCGACGAGGAGGAGGGCTTCGCGCCGCGGCTGGAGCGGATGTGGCGAGAGCAGGACTACCTCCACCCGCGGGCCCGGCTCGGCTACTTCCCCTGCAACGCCGACGGCAACGAGCTGGTCGTCTTCGACCCCGAGGACCCGGAGCGGGAGGTCGAGCGCCTCGTCTTCCCCCGCCAGCCCAAGCACGACCGCATCTGCCTCGCCGACTTCTACCGCCCGCTCGACTCCGGCGAGCGCGACGTCGTCGCTCTGCAGGGCGTCACCGTCGGCCCCGAGGTGACCGAGCTGATCGAACGGCTGGAGCGCGAAGGCGAGTTCGCCGAACAGCTCTACGTACACGGCCTCGGCGTCCAGTCGGCCGAGGGCCTGGCCGAGTGGCTGCACTCGGAGGTCCGCCGTCAGCTCGGGATCGAGCCCGACCAGGGGCGCCGTTACTCCTGGGGCTACCCCGCCTGCCCGGACCAGTCAGAGCACGAGAAGGTCTGGCGCCTGCTCGACCTCGAAGAGATCGGGATGACCCTCTCCGGGGGCTACGCGGTGATGCCGGAGCAGTCGACGGTGGCGATCGTCGCCCACCACCCCCAGGCCGTCTACTTCGGGATGAAGTCCGGCTTCATCCCCGCCGAGAAGGCGCCGGACGAGCTGATCGCGGGCACCGCCCGCGGCGGTGAGGTGCCGCCGGAGTCAGACCCCGAAGCCGGGGACGGGGGCGAGGACCCCGAACAGGTCCCCGCCCCCGAGCTCAGCCGTTGAACTGTCCCGGCATCTCCGCCGGGTGCAGCGCCGGGCGCTGCCAGTTGCGACCTTCGTAGGCCTCCTCGAACCCCGCCCGCCGCAGGTTGCGGCAGACCGCGGACCAGGAAGCGAGATCGCATTCGCCCACCTCGACGAAGACGGTGTGACAACCGGCTTCGTGAGCGTCGAGCAGGCGCCGGTGCAGCAGGGCCGCGTTGAGGCCCCGCCCGCGAGCGTGCGCGAGCGTCTGCCCGGCGCCGATCTGGGCGACGCCGTCGGTGATCAGCATCGAGCCGGTCGCGGCCGGGATCTCTTCCGGGCCCAGCGCCGCCGTGTAGCAGTGCCACCCGTTGCGCTGCGGCAGGGAGAAGAACAGCGTCCCCGCCACCAGCGGCATTTCCAGCGCTTCGGCCGCGATCGTGCTCAGCCCTTCGCCTTCGGCTTCGTCTTCCCCCAATCTGTAGACGACTATGGCGGGATCGACGTGGAAGTCGGGCGGCGAGCCGTCGCGGACCAGTTTGGCCCACCCGGCACCCTGCTCGTATCCACGCTCGCCGAGCCAGCCCTCCGCCTCCGGCGCGCCGGGCCTGCCCGCCGCGACCGGGATTCGGTAGTCGACTTCCCGCGCTCGCATCCATTCGACTGCTGCCCCCAGGTGGCCGTCGGAAACCGCACCGGGCTCCGCCGCTCCCTGGATCTGCTGCAGCAGGTGGACCTCAGGCAGATCGCCGAAGGCGGTCGCCTGCACCGGTCCGAACCTCTGTACTTCGACCCCCGATTCGGAGATCGCTTCCGGAACTACGGAATCCCACATGTCGCGCCGGAAGCGCTGCGCGACTCTCTCCAGCATTGCAGAGTCGTATCTCACGGCTCCCCTTCCCCAAGTTCGCGTGAGTGCGATTGGCCGATTGCTCGACTCTATGCATTTTACTGGGAACCCGTCAAGGAACCTTGTCGATCTGGCCAGAATTGTCACGCCGAGAAGCGGGCCGGCGCCGGTCGGATGGAACCGGCGCCGGCCGCACGCCTCTCGTAGCCAGGAGTGCCGGCCTGGGAATGGTGGCGGCACGCCTCTGCGGAGAGGGTAAGGCAATACACGAGAGTTTTTTAGTTATCACGTCAGGTTTCCCCGAAAGTGCGAAGTGACTGATCGGCTTCGATCGGTAGCTTGGCGTTGCATGTTCCGCTCCCGCTCGCCAGCCATAGACAAGCCGACGAAAGCCGCAGGCTCCCGTCGGCGAACGCTTGCCTACTTCTGGGGATTCGTGACCCTCGGCATCGTGCTCCCCCTGGGCGCTGTCCTGCTCATGCTCGGCGGCGGCACGCAGGTGTGGGAGGAGGTCTTCCTCGCGACCGCTGCCGGGATCGTCGCCTCGGCCGCCTGGTGGGCGGTCTTCTCTCGCTATGCGGAGAACGAGGCCAAGCGCCTGCTCACGAAAGAGCTGGCCGAGCAGCGCCGCGTGCTCGACGGCAGGTTGAGTGGGTTGGTCCGCGAAGTCGAGAAAGAGTCGAGGCAGGCGCGGGAACGGCATTTCCCGCGCGACGTCTACCCGCCGCAGGACTTATTCGACCTGCGCTTCAACCGCGACCTGATGGAAGATCTGGAGCGGTCGTCCTTCTACTACTTCACGGGCCCGTCCGGCGTCTGGGTGGCGGCGCGGCTGGAGCTGCGCTCGAGCACGGCCACCACCGCCCTCGACGACGTCCGGGTGCGGATGGTAGATCCGACCAGCCGCCTAGCACTGGACAAAGCCGTAATCCACCGAAAACGTCGCCAGGAGAACGCGAAGAAAGCAAACGACGAGATCGAGCGGGAGATCCGGGACCATCTGGTCCTGTCTCACGTGGCGCTGTGGCGCGCACGCACCAGCGTTCGCGGCTCGATCAGCTTCTCCTACGAGGGAAGGTCGGTCCAGGAGCGCCTTGAGCTGTTCGAAGCAAGCATCTACGACTCGAACATCGACCGACAGGATCAGGAGCGGTACCCGCTGACGGCAGCCTGGAGCACCGACCACCCCTCCTGGGGGGCAACCCACAGAGAGTTCCTCGATCCTGACTTCACCGCTTTCACCATCAGCCGAGATACTCCGCGCGAGGAGTTGGAACGGCATCTGGTCGACAACCTGGAGCTGGAGCCGGGCGACTGGGACCAATGGATCGAGCGCTACGATCAGAAGTACCTGTCCCGCATGGAGCGCGGCCTGGCGCTTGCTCGCGACCATGTCGATGCCCGCGACCTCGACCAGGCATCGGAGGTTCTCCCTTGAACCCGATTCTCGACTTCCTCGCCAGGCTGGACTGGAGCGACCGACGAGGCGCCCACGGGCAGGCCGCTGGTCGCTTCGAAGCATTGCAGCCCGCGGAGGTGCTGGCAGATATCAAACAGGGCCTCCCCGCGCCCATCGACGTCAGTCGCTCGGTCGAGAAGACGACGCACTACAAGTGGTTCCTGGCCGCCGCGCCCGACTCGAGCTTCGAAGTCTGGCTGCACGAGTACAAGCCGAGCGAGCTGCGGCGCACGGGGCACGCCACCGTCCCTCACAATCACCGCTTCTGGCTGACCTCCCTGATCCTTCGCGGAGGCTTCGAGGACACCCGCTACGTCCGCGCCGAGGAGGGCTCGATCGAGCCCAGCGAGCACCGCTCACTGCGGCCCGGCAACACGATGGTCGTTGACCCGGAGGAGATCCACGCACTCTCGGGTCTCCGCGACAGCACGATCTCGATGGTCGTCCAGAGCAAGCCGGTCCGCTCCTACAGCGAAGTCTTCGAGAACGGCGAGGTGCGGCGCTACTCGGACCTCGAGGCCAAGTTGGCGGAGCTTCGCGAGTCCCTCTGACGGTGCCGGTACGGCTCGATGCGCACGGGCGCGGTCGAGAGCGCCTGCACCCTCAGGTCCCCCCAGGTGAGGCCCTCCCGAACGAGAGCCGGCAGGCCCAGGGCAACGGCGGTGGCGATCTCGACCGCCTGCAGGATCACCCCGTAGGCGAGCGCGTCGGCGGTGCCGATCCCGAAGCCGCTGTGGAGGACGCTGATCACCGCCAGCTGGAAGACGCCGATGTTGGAGGGCGTGGCCGGCACCACCGCGGTGACGTTGACCGCGAAGAGGACCGCGGCGGCAGCGCCGATCCCGGCGCGGTCCTCGAGGCCGAGCGCGTAGAGCAG
>DASZDI010000239.1:0-17906 GCA_035942135.1 Solirubrobacterales bacterium
GCTGTCGAGTGTCCGGAGGAGGGGGACCGCCCCCCGCCCCAGGTCACGTCGACGCCGGTTAGCCGGCGGCTTCGGCGCTGCGGAGGCCGCCTCGGGCCCAGAGGGCGAAGAGGGCCGTGAGGGTGATGGCGATGGCGAAGGCTGCGGCGACCAGGACGGGGTCGCCGGAGATGAGGCCGCGGCCGGCCTCTAGGAGGGCCGTGACCGGGTTGATGGAGGCGATGGTGTGGATCCAACCGTCGAGGAGGTCGAGGGGGACGTAGACGGGGGCGAGGAAGAGGACGAGGAAGGTGGGGAACTGCATCAGCGGGCCGCCCTGGATCGAGCGCACCCGCATCGCCACGCCGGAGGACCAGAGGGTCGCGGCGAGGCTGACCAGGACGGCGAGCCCGTAGAGGCCGAAGAGGTCGACGCCGCTGCCGCCGACCTCCATCCCGGCGACCAGCGCCACCGCGGTCAGCACCGTCCAGGTGACGAAGGCGCGGAACAGCGCCGCCAGCGCGTAGCCGACGACGATGCCGCTGCGGTGGGAGGCGGCGAGCATGTAGCGGCGGCCGAAGCCGCTCTCGAAGTCCCGCGCCATCGCGAAGCCGGTGAAGACGCCGCCGAAGGCCGCCGACTGCAGCAGCACGAAGACGAACTGGAAGGCGGTATAGCCGCTCGGGAAGTCGAAGCCGGGGACGTCGCCGATCGCCGAGAGGCCGCCGGCGAAGGAGATGAAGAAGAAGAGCGGGAACATCACCGCCGGCGCCAGGAAGGCCGGGTTGGTGAGGAAGTTGTGGATGCTGCGCCAGGCGACCGCGCGGGCGACCGTGATCGTGTTGGCGGGGCGGGGGCCGGCGGCGCGGGGCTCGCTCACGTGCGCACCAGCCTCGTCTTCAGGGCGCTGCTCGCGGCGAGCATCCCGAGCGCCAGGATCGCCAGGGCGATCCCGAAGCCGAGCGCCAGCTCGCCGACGTCCCAGCCCTCGATCAGCAGCGAGCGGAAGGCCTGCAGCAGGTAGGAGACCGGGTTGGCGGCGGCGATCGCGTGGAACCAGTCGGTCTCCAGGAGGTCGAGCGGCAGCGCCATCGAGGAGAGGAAGAGGAAGACGAAGAAGACCGGGAAGAGGCCCTGGACCGCCTCGCCGGAGCCGAAGCGCAGGGCGGCGAAGAGGCCGAGGGTGCCGAAGGCGACCGTGACCGTGACCGAGAGGGCGAGGATGACGGGCACCCCGGCCGGGCCGGCGGCCAGTTCGGCACCCGCTGCCAGGCCCACCGTCAGGTAGGCAACGGCCTGGACGACGCCGAGCACGACCGAGCCCGCCAGCAGGCCGCTGAGCAGGGCGGCGCCGCGCAGGGGGGTGAGGGCGAGGCGGTTGAGGAAGCCGGTCTCGATGTCCCGGGCGAGGTCGGTGCCCGAGTTCATCACCGAGAACAGCGCCCCCTGGATGAACGGCACCGCGAGGACGAAGGTCAGGTAGGAGTCGGTCGGGAAGCCCGGCAGGTCGGTCGCGTCTTCGAGCCCGCCCGCGTTGACCGCGAGCAGGAAGAGCGGGAAGACGAGGGCGGGGACGATCTGCGCCGGCTGGCGCAGGGTCCGCAGCACCGAGCGGCGGGCGAGCTGGCCGACCTGGCCGCCGAGGGCGCTGCTCACGGCGAGGCGACCGCCTCGGCCTCGGGGCCCTCGGCCTCCCGGCCCGCCGCCTCGGCGCCCTCCAGCGAGCGGCCGGTCTTGGCGAGGAAGACGTCGTCGAGCGAGGGCGCGTGCAGCTGCAGGCGCTCGATCGCGATCCCCTCGGCGTCGAGCGCCCGCACCACCTCGGCCAGCTCCGACTCGCCGCCGTCGAGCCGGACCGCGACGCCGCGCGGGGCGGACCCGGCGGGCTCGCCGAAGCGGGCGAGGACGGCCGCCATCCGCTCCTGGTCCCCGGGCTCCCGCGGCACCGCCTCGACCGTCGGCCGCCCGATCTCCGCCTTCAGCGCCGCGGGCGTGCCCTCGGCGACGAGCCGGCCGTGGTCGATGATCCCGACCCGGTCGGCGAGCGCGTCGGCCTCCTCGAGGTACTGCGTGGTGAGGAAGACGGTGACGCCGTCGTCGGCCGCGAGGCGGGCGACCTCTTCCCAGAGCGCGGTGCGGCTCTGGATGTCGAGGCCGGTGGTCGGCTCGTCGAGGAAGAGGATGCGGGGCCGGTGGGCGAGCGCCAGGGCGAGGTCGAGCCGGCGCTTCATCCCGCCCGAGTAGCCGCCGACCTTGCGGTCGGCCGCGTAGGCGAGCCCGACCCGCTCCAGCAGTTCGTCGCCGCGCGCCCGGCGCTCGGCCTTGCCGAGCCCGTGCAGGGCGGTCTGCAGGCGCATGTGCTCGCGCCCGCTCAGCAGCGGGTCGAGCGCCGCCTCCTGCAGGGCGGCGCCGATCGCGGCGCGGACCCGCGGGCCTTCGGCGACGACGTCGAACCCCGCCACCCGCGCTGTCCCGGCGGTGGGAGGGAGGAGGGTGGTCAGCATCAGCACCGTCGTCGACTTGCCGGCGCCGTTGGGACCGAGGAAGCCGTAGATCTCGCCCTGGCCGACGCGGAGGTCGATCCCGTCCACCGCCCGCGGCCCGTTCTTGAACTCGCGGACGAGGGACTCGACTTCGATGCCGCCGTTGCGTGGGGTCTCCGCCATCCAACGTCGGAGGCTATCCAGTAGAAATCCTCGTCCGATGAAGGAGCGGACCCGCACCTACAGCTTCGCGATGAACGTCAACCGGCCCGTGGCTTGGTGGGGCCGGATGCAGGTCGAGGGGCTGGAGTGCGTGCCCGAGCAGGGCCCGCTGCTGATCCTCGGCAACCACGACAGCCACTGGGACCCGGTGATGGTCGGCCTCGCCGCGCTGAAGAAACGGCAGATCCGCGCCCTCGCCAAATCGGAGCTCTGGGACGTGCGCGGCCTCGGCCCGGTCCTCAACGGCATGGGGCAGATCCCGATCCAGCGCGGCAAAGGCGACAAAGACGCCCTGGCGAAGGCGATCGAGACGCTGCGGGCCGGCGCCTGCATCGGCGTCTTCCCCGAGGGCACCCGCTCCCGCGGCAAGGTCCTGCGCGCCCGCAGCGGCGTCGGCCGCCTCGCCCTCGAAGTGCCCGAGGCCCACATCACCCTGGTCGCGATCGAGGGCACCAGCGACCTCACCGGCTTCCCCCGCCGTCCCCGCCTCCGCCTCCGCTTCTTCGACCCCGTCGGCGGCCAGCCCCGCCCCGACGAGGACCCCCAGCAGCTCTCCGCCCGCCTTCTCTCGGAGATCCGCGAGCTCGTCGCCCCCTCGATCTCCTACCGCAAGCGCGCCAAGCTCAGCGCCGTCTCCGAAGACTGACTCGTTGCGTGGTTCCTTTTGCACCGCATGGGTGCGTAAGGAACCACGGAACGGGGAGCTACCGCTCGAGGGCCAGGCTGATCCTGGCGACGACGCCTTCGAGGTCTTGGTGCATCTGCTTCCAAGTGGTGCGCATCACCCGGTAACCGGAGGCGACGAGGAGTTGATCTCGCCGTCGATCGCGCTGGAAGGCGACCGGAGTTTCGTGGGTCTCGCCGCCGTCGGTTTCGACCACCAGCCGTTGCTCCTTCCAGAGGAAGTCGACTTCCAGGACCTCGCCGTCGATCTGCATCCGCACGTTGCAGTCCGGTCTCGGCAGCCCCAGCCTCACGAGCCACGGAAGCACAAGCGCCTCGAAGTCGCTGCGCACGTCAGGGAGCTTGTCCTCCTTAGTGCGCCAGTCGTCGGCGATGGCGCCGAGGATGCGCATGCCGCGCCGCCTCTTCGCGTTGTGGATCGCGAGATCGAGGGCGTCGACGTCGAGGTGCTTCAGGACCGCAGCCCGCTCGACCGCTCGCCGCAGTGAGCCGGTGCCCCAGATTCCCGCCAGGTCGACGAGCGTACGGGCCACCGTGGTGCAGCGAACGCCCTGTCGGATCGTCACTTCCTCTTCGGAGGGATAGCGGCAGCGCCGGCACCGGATCCCGTCGATCTTGCGACCGGCCTCGCAGGGCACGGTGACGTCGATGAGGCGAGGCCGGTGGTCGTACAGGCCCCAGAAGGCGGCTGCCGTTCCATGTGAGATGACGGCGCCCTCTCCGCAGGCCAGAAGGGCGGCCCTCAGATGCGTGGCCCGCGAGATCGAACGGTGCCCGACCGTATAGACGCCCCGGTGCACCCGATGAAACGACCCGGCCCTGCCTCGGTCTGCGGCGGCCTTGGCAGAGACTCCCTCCTGCGCCAGCTGCTCGAGAGAGACGACGCCACCCTGCGCCGTCGCGATCTCCGCCACCTGCCTCTCCACGCCGCCGTCCCCAGCCTCGTGGTTCCTTTTGCACGCCATACGTGTCTAAGGAACCGCACGACCAATCTCTCCCCCGGCGGCTGATTCCGTGGTTCCTTTCGCACCACATAGGTGCAAAAGGAACCACGCACTTGCCCGGCCCTCTCGGCCGGACCTGAAGTGCCTCTGGATGAGGCCCCTACTCGAGTTTTCCGATCTTGAAGATTTTCGTCCCGCAGTCCGGGCAGACTCCCTGGATCGCCGGGCGACCGTTTTTCATCGTCACCTGTTTGGCGTCTTTGATCTCGACCTTCTTGCGCTCCTTGACGCAGTAACCCTCAGGCATGAAGGGGCCCTCCTTTCGTATCCGCCGTGCGGCGGAACTCGCGTTGTCCGCGAGGTGGATTGAGGCGAATGTAACGCAGGTTCATGACGGTTCCGGTGAACTTTGTGCGTATTCACACAACACGCCCATCTCGCCCGTCAACTACCCTCCTGCCGCAGTCGCAAGCCCGTCCCAAGCCTTCAAGGAGATACGGAATGCCCGAAGCAGTGATCGTCGACACCATCCGCACGCCGATCGGCCGTGCCTTCAAGGGCTCCCTGAGCCAGCTCCGCCCCGACGAGATGGGCGCCTACGTGGTCGACCAGCTGCTCGAGCGCAACCCCGAGGTGGACCCCGCCCTGATCGAAGACGTCTTCTGCGGCGTCGGCATGCCGCAGGGCCTGCAGGGCTTCAACCTCGCCCGGATCATCTCGCTGCTCTCCGAGAAGCTGCCGCAGGAGGTCAACGGGGTCACCGTCTCCCGCTACTGCTCCTCCAGCCTCGACGCGATCCGCCACGCCGGCAACGCGATCAAGGCCGGCGAGGGCGACGCCTACCTCGCCGTCGGCGTCGAGTTCGTCAGCCGCTACAACGAGCGCACCGAGGCCGCCGGCGGCGACGACCAGAACGACAACCTGAAAGGCAACGACGGCCGGCCGAACGCCTACATCGCGATGGGCGAGACCGCCGTCAACGTCGCCAAGAAGTACGAGGTCAGCCGCGCCGACATGGACAAGTTCGCGCAGCGCTCGCAGGAACTCGCCGTGAAGTCTCAGGAAGACGGCTTCTTCGACCGCGAGATCGTCCCGGTCAAGCTGCCCGACGGCACCGAGGTCAGCAAGGACGACGGCCCCCGTGCCTCCTCGACCCTGGAGAAGCTCTCCGAACTGCCGGAGGCCTTCGGCGGCGGCGGCGTCACCGCCGGCAACTCCTGCCCGCTCAACGACGGCGCCGCCGCGGTGCTGCTGATGAGCGACACCAAAGCCAAGGAGCTGGGCCTGACCCCGCGCGCCCGCATCGTCACCGCCGCCACCCACGGCAACGAGCCCGAGCTGATGGGCGTCGCCCCGATCGGCGCGATCAAGAAGGTGCTGGACCGGGCCGGGATGACGATCGAGGACGTCGACCGGGTCGAGCTGAACGAGGCCTTCGCCGCCCAGGTGATCCCGATCATGGCGGAATGCGGCATCGCCGAAGACAAGCTCAACACCCACGGCGGCGCGATCGCCCTCGGCCACCCGTTCGGGATGACCGGCGCCCGGATCATGGGCACGCTCCTGAACGTGCTGGAGCCAGACGACAAGCAGGTCGGCCTCGAGACCATGTGCGTCGCCGGCGGTCAGGGCAAGGCGATGATCGTGGAGCGGATCAACTGACAATTGGCGAGTTGACCTGGCTATAGGCAGGCTAACTCACCAATCGATGAACGAGCACATCACCCCGGAGAACATCCGGGCCTTTATCGGCGACAGCTTCCCGGGGGACCTGGGGATCGAGCCGCTGGAGATCGACGACGAGCGCTCGACCGGGCGCATCGTCGTCGATCGCCGCCACCTCCATCCCGGCGGCTACGTCCACGGCGGCGTCTGGACCGCGCTCGGCGACACCGTCGCCGCCTGGGCGACCTTCCGCGCGATCCCGCCCGGTCACGACTTCACGACGATCGAGCTGAAGCTGAACGTCTTCGGCTCCGGTCTCCCGGGCGACGAGATCGTCGCCGAGGCGCGCCCCTTGCACGTCGGCCGCAGCACCGTCGCCCTCGAGGTCAAGATCGAGCGCATCCGCGACGGCGAGCGCCAGCTCGCCGGCAACCTGATCGTGACGCAGTTCGTATTGCCGCCGCGCGGCTAAGCGGGGACCGGGCTCAGGCGGGACGCCTGCACGAAGTGGCGGAAGAGGGCCGCCTCGTAGGGGCGGTGGACCAGCGTCTCGGCGTGCCATTGGACGCCGATCAGGAAGGGGTGGGAGGGGTCCTCGATCGCCTCGATCGTGCCGTCGGGGGCGCGGGCGGTGACCTTCAGCCCGTCGCCGAGGCGCTCGATCGCCTGGTGGTGGAAGGAGTTGACGTCGAGCTCGTCGGCGACCTCGACTTCGTCGTCCCCGAGCGCCGCCGCCAGGCGGCTGCCCGGCTCGATGTCGATCGTGTGGCTGGTCTGGTCGCCGGGGACGGACTGGCGGTGGGCGAACTCCGGGGAGACCTCCGGCAGGTGCTGGATCAGGGAGCCGCCGCGGGCGACGTTGAGCGCCTGGGTGCCGCGGCAGATCGAGAGGATCGGTATCCCCCGCGCGTCCGCCCGCTGCGCCACCGCCAGCTCGAAGCGGTCGAGGTCGGGCTCGGTCGGCCCCAGCTCCGGATGGCGACGCGCCCCGTAGGTGTCGGGGTCGAGGTCCGGCCCGCCGGAGAGGCAGACCCCGTCGAGGCGGTCGAGCAGCGGCCCGATCGCCTCCTCCGGCAGCGGCGGGATCACCATCGGCACCGCCCCGGCCGCCGCCAGCGCCCTCAGGTAGGTGAGGCCGAGGACCATCTCGCGGACCTTGGGCTCGCTCTCGGGGGTCTGCTGGATCCGCTCGGCCTCACGCACCTCCGAGGTCGTCACCCCGATCAGCGGCCGCCCCTGCTGTTCGTCCCGCTTCATGGCTGTGGATTTTCCACTACCCAGGTGTCCTTGCAACCACCGCCCTGGGAGCTGTTGACCACCATCTCGCCCGCGCCCCGGGCGAAGCGGGTCAGCCCACCGGTCATCACCGCCTCCCAGCCGGGGCCGCTGACCACGAACGGCCGCAGGTCGACCCGCCGCGGCCGCAGGCCGTCGTCGCGGATCGTCGGGTGGGTGGAGATGCCGACCGGCTCCTGGGCGATGAAGTGCTCGGGTTCCCGCCGCACCGCCTCGCTCGCGCGCTCGCGCTCGGCCTCGCTCGCCCGCGGCATGATCGTCACCCCGTAGCCGCCGAAGCCGCCGCGCGGCTTGACCACCAGCTCGCCGAGGCGCTCCATCGCCTCCTCCCGCGCCGTCTCGTCGCTGAGGTCGTAGCTGGGGACCGAGCGCAGCAGCGGCTCCTCGCCGAGGTAGAAATCGACCATCCGCTCGACGTAGGCGTGGGTCAGCTTGTCGTCGCCGAGCCCGGTGCCGAAGGCGTTGGCGCAGCGCAGCCGGCCGGAGCGCAGCGCCGGCAGCAGCAGCTCGCCCAGCTCGGTGAGGCTGCCGTCGGGCTCGCTGAGCCGGTCGGCGTCCTGGCGGCGGTAGATCACGTCGATCCGGCGGCGGCCCTCGGCACCGCGGCCGAACAGCCGCCCGTCGCTGACCTCGAGCCGGTCGGGGGTGAAGATCGGCATCCCCAGCTCGCGGGCGATCCGCTCGTGCTCGTACCAGGCGCCGTTCTCCGGCCCGTCGGAGATCACCGCCGCGAACGGCTCGTCCCGCCCTTCGGGCGCGGCGGCGCGGATCGCCTCGCCCAGCTTCTCCAGGTACCCGCCGAGGCCGAGCGGGCGGGTCGAGCCCCCGACCTCCGGCTCGACCATCTCCCGCACCGCCATCGCGTAGCAGCAGCCCGAGGGCATGCGCAGGTTGTCCTCCAGGACCCGGAAGCCGCCGTCCTCGTCGCGGACCAGGTCGAGCCCCGCCACCGTGGCCGGCGGCGCGCCCGTGTCGAGCAGCCCCCGCATCGCCGGCTCGTAGCCCTCGCAGGTCTCGAGCAGGCGGCGCGGGACGACCCCGGCGTCGAAGATCCGCTGCGGCCCGTAGGCGTCGGCGACGAAGGCATTGAGGGCGCGGGCGCGCTGCGTCAACCCGGCCCGCAGCGACTCCCACTCCTCGGCGTCGATCAAGCGGGGGACGGGATCGACGGTGATCGGCTTCCCTTCGCCGAAGGTGAGGCCGCGGGAGGCGACCGTCTCCTCGACCGCCCGGCGCAGCTCCGTCAGGTCGCGGTCGCCGAGCGCCCGCAGCAGCTCGGCGTAGAGCGGCCGCGGCTCCCCGTCGGGGCCGAAGGCCTCGTCGGCGCAGTCGGGTTCCAGCGGATAGTCGGCAACGGTCACGTTGCCTGGTCTTCTACCCGCTCCTCGGGCACTTCCAGCTTTTCGATCTGCGGCAGTTTCCAGAGCAGGCTGGCGATCGTCAGCCCGATCGCGGCCGAGAAGAGGGCGAGGAACCACTGGGTGGAGCTGAGCAGGTCCATCTCGAAGAAGTGGCGCACCGGGGCGGCGGCGAGGATCAGCGCGTAGAGGGCGCCGAGGCCGGCGACCATCGCCAGCATGTAGCTCTGGATCGCGATGTGCTCGCGGCCGGGGCCGCGCTCGAGCAGCAGCACGAAGGCGAGGCCGAGGACGATCAGCGTCGTCGTCGCCGCCGTCCGCCCCGCCTCGACGCTGGCGCCGGCGAGGGTGTCGACGAGGAAGAAGGAGAGGATCGAGGCGAGCGCGGTGGAGACGCCGGCCGGGACCGCGAAGGCGGCCAGGGCGCGCAGCAGGCGACCGCGGTAGAGCGGCCCGTCGGAGGGCGCCAGCGCCAGCACGAAGGAGGGGATGCCGATCGTCAGGAGCGCCGCCAGGGTGAGGTGGCGGGGGAGGAAGGGGAAGGCGAAGCCGGGGACGGCGACGAGCAGGATCAGCGTCGCCGCGTACATCGTCTTGGTCAGGTAGAGCCGGCCGAGGCGGTGGACGTTGCGGGCGATCCGCCGCCCCTCGCCGACCGCTTCCGGCAGCCGCGAGAACTCGTCTTTGAGCAGGACCACGTCGGCGACGCCTTTGGTCACCTGCGTGCCCGAGCCCATCGCCACCGCCATCCGCGCCCGCTTCAGCGCCGGCACGTCGTTGACCCCGTCGCCGATCATCGCCACGTAGCGCCCGGCGGCGACCAGCGCTCCGACCAGGGCTTTCTTCTGCTCGGGCTTGATCCGGCAGAAGATCGTGTTCTCCAGCGCCGCCTGCGCCAGCGCCTCGGGGTCGTCGGGCAGGTCGGGCCCCTCGATCACGCCCGCGTCCCGCGACACGCCCACCGCGTAGGCGACCGCGGTCACGGTCGCGCGGGCATCGCCGGAGATCAGCTTCAGGTCGACTTCCTCCTCGCGCATCGTCGCGATCGTCTCCGCCGCGTCGGGCCGCAGCGTCTCCTCCAGGACGACGATCGCCAGCGGGGTCAGCCGCGGCGCCCCCGCGGCGGCGGGATCGTCCGGCAGCGCCTCGCTGGTCTGGCCGAAGGCGACGACCCGCCGCCCCGCCGCGGTCTCCTCCTCCAGCTTCCCGGCGAGGCGCGGCGGCAGCGTCAGCGCGCCGGACTCGGCGAGGACGTCGGGCGCTCCCATCACGTAGGTCGAGCCGCCGCTCCCCCCGTCCAGCGAGACCCCGCTCCACTTCCACTCCGAGGAGAACGGCACCTCGCCCTTCACCTTCCCGGCCCGGCCGGGGAACTTCTCGCCGATCGTCTCCAGGGTCTTGTTGCGGTCCCCGGCGCTGGCGGCGAAGCGGCCGAGCGCCGCGGCGCCGGACTCGGGGTCGACCCCGTCGGCGTACTCGACCGCGGTCAGCCGCAGCTCCCCGGCGGTCAGGGTCCCGGTCTTGTCGACGCAGATCGTGTCGACGGCGGCGAGGCTCTCGCTGGCGCTCATCTGCTGGACCAGCGTCCCCCGCTTGGCCAGCCGCACCGCCGCCACCGCGAAGGTGACGCTCATCAGCAGCACCAGGCCCTCGGGGATCAGGGTGACCAGCCCGGCCGTCGCCGTCTGCGCCGCCGTGTGGAGGTCGACGTCGCGCAGCCAGAGGCTGAGGATCAGGACCGCCGCCAGCGGCAGCATCACGTAGGTGGAGGCGAGGATCACCCGGTTCACCTCCTCCTGCAGCGGCGAGGGCGGGTGACGGAAGGTTTTCGCCTCGCCCGCGAGGCGCCCGGCGTAGCTCTGCTCGCGGACCGCATCGACGACGTAGCGGCCGGAGCCGGAGACGCAGAAGGAGCCGGAGAGGACACGGTCGCCTTCGTCCTTGCGGATCCCGTCCGCCTCGCCGGTCAGCAGCGACTCGTCGAGCGTCATCCCGCGCGAGGCGAGCACCTCGCCGTCGGCGATCAGCTGGTCCCCCGGCGCGACCTGGACCACGTCGCCGGGCACGACTTCGGTCGCGACCAGCTCGACCGGCGAGCCGTCGCGGACGACCTCGGCCCGCGGCGCCACCAGCACCGCCAGCTCTTCCAGCGTCGCCTTCGCCTTCAGCTCCTGGCGGATGCCGATGTAGGAGTTGACGACGGCGATCACGCCGAAGAGCGCGTCCGCCCAGAGCCCGAGCGCGATGTCGAGCACGAAGAAGGCGGCGATGATCGCGTTGAAGAGGGTGAAGACGTTGCCGGCGACGATGCTCGCGGTCGAGCGCGAGGCGTTCTCCGGCGGCGGCCCCAGCTTGCGCAGCCGCGCCGCCGCCTCACCGCTGGAGAGCCCTTGCTCGACGCCGGCCTGGTCGTTGCCCATCCCCCTATTCAATAGGGTGCGAGACCTATGGGACTGAAGCTCGGACTCAACCTCGGCTACTGGGGCATCGGCCCGGCCGGCGAGGAGGCAGCGGAGATCGTCCTCGCCGCCGAGGGGCTGGGCTACGAGTCGGTCTGGGCGGCCGAGTCCTACGGCTCCGACGTGGTCAGCGTGCTGGCCTGGCTGGCGGCACGGACCGAGAAGATCAACCTCGGCGCCGCGATCATGCAGGTGCCGGCGCGCCCGCCCGCAGCCGCGGCGATGGCCGGGGCGACGATCGACAAGCTCTCCGGCGGCCGCTTCCTCTTCGGCTTCGGCCCCTCCGGCCCGCAGGTCTCCGAGGGCTGGTACGGCGTGCCGTACGCGAAGCCCTGGGGCCGCACCCGCGAGTACATCGAAGTGGTGCGGGAGATCATCGCCCGCGAGGGCCCGGTCAACCACCAAGGTCAGCACTACACGCTGCCGCTGCCCGACGGCGAGGGCAAGCCGCTGAAGCTGAACTTCCACCCGCTGCGCAACGAGATCCCCGTCTTCGTCGGCGCGATCGGGCGCAAATCGGTGGAGATGGCGGCGGAGATCTGCGACGGCTGGATCCCGATCTTCTTCAGCGTCGACGCCTTCGAGCAGACCTGGGGCGAGCACCTGGAGGCCGGTTTCGCCAAGGGCGGCCGGCAGCGCTCCGACCTCGAGGTCAGCCCCTCGCTGCAGGTCGCGATCGACGGTGACCTCGAGGCGGCGAAGAACGTCGTCAAGGCTGGCCTCGTCCTCTACTTCGGCGGCATGGGCAGCCGCAAAACGAACTTCTACGTCGACCTCGCCCACCGCTTCGGCTTCGGCGAGGTCGCCGACGAGGTCCAGCAGCGCTTCCAGGACGGCGACCGCGGCGGCGCCTTCGAGGCGATGCCCGACGAGATCGTCGAGGCGACCTCGCTGGTCGGAACCGAGGCCGAGGTGGCCGAGCGGGTCGAGCGCTTCCGCGGCGCCGGCATCGACCGCCTGATCGTCTCTCCGGTCCACGTCGAGCGCGCCGAGCAGCGCCACACCCTGGAGCGACTCGCCTCGCTGGCAGGGGTCGGGACGCCCTCTTAAGCGGATCGCATAATCTTCCGCGCCGCGCCATGAAGATCGGAGTGCCGAAAGAGACCGCAGAGGGCGAGCGCCGCGTCGCGCTGGTCCCCGACGTGGTCAAATCGCTGAAGAAGAACGAGCACGTCGACGTCGTCGTCGAGTCCGGTGCCGGCGAGGCCGCGGGCCACACCGACGCCGCCTACCAGGAGGCCGGGGCCGAGGTCGGCTCCGCCGAGGCCGCCTGGGGCGCCGACGTCGTCCTCCACGTCGCTGTCCCCGCGACCGGCGACATCTCGAAGCTGAACGGCAACCAGCTGCTGATCTCCCACCTCAACCCCTGGGTCGCGGCGGAGACGAACCAGGCGCTGGCAGGCGCCGGGGCCACCGCCTTCGCGATGGAGGCGATCCCGCGGACGACCCGCGCCCAGGCGATGGACGCGCTCTCCTCGCAGGCCTCAGGGGCCGGCTACGCCGCCACCCTGATCGCCGCCCGCGAGTCCGGCCGCTTCTTCGGGATGATGACCACGGCCGCGGGCACGGTCCCGCCGGCGAAGGTCCTCGTCCTCGGCGCCGGCGTCGCCGGCCTGCAGGCGATCGCCACCGCCAAGCGCCTCGGCGCGATCGTCACCGGCTTCGACATCCGCCGCGCCGCCTGGGAGCAGGTCGCCTCGCTCGGCGGCCGCCCGCTGGAACTCGATTTCATCCCCGACGCCGAGGGGGAGGGCGGCTACGCCCGGCCGCTGACCGACGAGGAGAACGCGCAGGTCCGCGACGCCCTCGCCGAGAACGCCGCCAGACAGGACATCATCATCACCACCGCCGCGATCCCGGGCCGCCCGGCGCCGCTGCTGATCACCGCCGAGGGCGTCCGCAACATGGCCCCCGGCTCGGTGATCGTCGACCTCGCCGCCGAGACCGGCGGCAACTGCGAGCTGACCCAGGCCGGCCAGACCGTGATCGAGAACGGGGTCAAGGTGATCGGCCCGCGCAACCTCGCTTCCGAGATGCCGGCCCCCGCCTCCCAGCTCTACGCCAAGAACCTCGAGAACCTGCTCGGCCTCCTGGTCGACGAGGAGGGCCGGGTCAAGGTCGACTTCGAGGACGACATCGTCGCCGCCGCCTGCATCACCCAGAACGGCGAGATCAAGAACGAGAGGGCAGCCAAGTAATGGACTTGATGACCGAGATCACGATCTTCGTGCTCGCCGTCTTCGTCGGCTTCGAGGTGATCTCGAAGGTTCCGACCACCCTGCACACGCCGCTGATGTCGCAGACCAACGCGATCCACGGGATCGTGATGCTGGGCGGCCTGATCGTTGCCGGCTTCGCCGATGACCTCCTCGAGGAGGTCATCGCCGTGATCGCGATCGCCTTCGGCGCGATCAACATCGTCGGCGGCTTCATGGTCACCGACCGGATGCTCGGCATGTTCTCGCGGAAGCCGAAGCCCAAGGCCAAGCCCGACTCCTCCGCTTCGCGTCCGGGGGCGGCCGGCGCTGACGGGGGGGCCTCGTGAGCCTCTTCGCCGTCTTCGAGCCGGGTGGCGACGCCGCCACCGCGCTCTACATCGTCGCCTTCTCCCTCTTCATCGTCGGGATCAAAATGGGCACCCACCCGACCACCGCCAAAAAGGGCAACCTGGTCGCCGCCGGCGGCATGGCGGTCGCCGTGGTCACGACCCTCCTGCTCGACGGGATGGGCAACTGGGGCCTGATCGTCCTCGGCCTCGGGATCGGCACCGCGGTCGGCGTGATCGCCTCGATCCGCGTGCAGATGACCGAGATGCCGCAGATGGTCGCCCTCTACAACGGCGTCGGCGGCGGCGCCGTCGCCCTGCTCGCCTGGGCTGAGATCCGCCACGGGATCGACCTCGGCCACGAGATCCCGCTCGACGAGCTGATCCCGATCCTCTTCGCCGGCGTCGTCGGCTCGGTCTCCTTCTGGGGCTCGAACATCGCCTTCGCCAAGCTCCAGGACCTGATCCCGACCCGGCCGATCGCCGTCCCCGGCCAGCAGGTGATCAACGCCCTGCTGCTGATCGGCATCGTCGTCGCCTGCGTCGTCATCGCGGTCGACAACGACCACCCCTCGGAGGCCGTCTTCATCGCCGTCCTGCTCGCCGCGGCGCTGCTCGGCAACCTCGTCGTCCTGCCGATCGGCGGCGCCGACATGCCGGTCGTGATCTCGCTCCTCAACGCCTTCACCGGCCTCTCCGCCGCGGCCGCCGGCTTCGCGCTCGACAACGTCGCCCTGATCGTCGCCGGCACGCTCGTCGGCTCTTCGGGAACGATCCTCACGATGGAGATGGCGACGGCGATGAACCGCTCCGTCGGCAACATCCTCTTCTCCGGCTTCGGCGGCGCCCCCTCGGGCGGCGGCGGAGGCACGGGCGAGGAAAAGCCCCACGTCTCGATCGGCGCCCAGGACGCGGCGATCAAGCTCGCCTACGCCGACACCGTCGTGATCGTCCCCGGCTACGGCCTCGCCGTCGCCCAGGCCCAGCACGCGATCAAGGAGGTCGCCGACGAGCTCGAGAAGCGCGGCGTCACCGTCAACTACGCGATCCACCCCGTCGCCGGCCGCATGCCGGGCCACATGAACGTCCTTCTCGCCGAGGCCGACGTGCCTTACGAGCAGCTCAAGGAGATGGAGGAGATCAACCCGGAAATGCCGCGCACCGACGTGGCGGTCGTGGTCGGCGCCAACGACGTCACCAACCCGGCCGCCAAGAACGACCCCGACTCCCCGATCGCCGGAATGCCGATCATCGAGGTCAACGAGGCCCAGCAGGTGATCGTGATCAAGCGCTCCCTCAGCCCCGGCTTCGCCGGCATCGACAACGACCTCTTCTACGAACCGAACACCTCGATGCTCTTCGCCGACGCCAAAGCGGCCGCCAGCGAAATCGCCGCCGAGATCGGCAATCTCTAGCGGGACTGTCCCAAGGGGGCTTCTCGTAGATTCTTCGGGGGGCGCATTTTCAGCCCTCGCTGAGTTTCAGGCCCTATAGGACCCCTTTTTCAGCGGTCGCTGAGTTTGAGACTTTGGGGCTGGCGAGCTCGGAGGCGAGCTTGTAGACGGCGGTGACGCCGCGGGTGACGAGGGTGTCGCTGACGCGACGGGGGAGCTCGGCGACGAAGGCGGTGGAGTGGGGGAGGCGGTGGTTCTGCCAGCGGGAGGCGCTGCCGGGGTAGCGGCCCGGGAGGTCGACGAGGGGGAGGCCGATCAGCTGGGAGAAGCGGTGGGCGGCGAAGGGGTTGCCCTCGGGGCGGTCGACCAGGCCGAAGGGCTGGTGAAACCAGATCGTCACGTCGGGCTTCTCGCGGAGGATGAGGCGGTGGGCGGCTCGGGACTCGGGCTCGGAGAGGGGCCGGGGGCCGGAGTATTCGCCGCCGGAGAGCGGTCGCCAGTCGAAGGGGAAGTTGCGGTTGAGGTCGACGCCGTGGGCGTTGCCCCGGGTACGGGCGGCGACGCCGTCGGGGTTGATCGTGGGCACCACCAGCAGCTCGGCGTCCCGCGGCGCTCCCAGCGCGATCAGCAGGCGCGCGATCCTCATCCCCGCCCGCTCGTTGCCGTGGATGTCGCCGACGACGAGCATCTTCAGGGCCGCGTCCGGGGGGCCGAGGCGGACGCTGACGATCGGCCGCCCCTGCACCGAGTGGCCGATGACGCTGCGCTCAACCGCCTTCGCCGGCGTGGCGGGAAGGAGGTGCAGGCAGGCGAGGAGCATGAGCGCCGCCGCGCCTCTTCGAAGTCGTAGCCATTCCGTCACTCAACCGGCACTCTAGGCACCCACCTGTAGGACTTTCCTCCTTAGCGTCGGGCCCATGCGGTCAGAGCGAGGACAGGGGACGGTGGAGTGGGTCGGGATGCTGCTGGTCGTCTCGTTGGCGATGCTCGGGTTGGTGGCGGCCGGGGTGCGGGTGCCGGGGGCGCCGTTGGCGCGCGCCCTCGTCGACCGGATCCTCTGCGCGGCCGCGCTGGCGGACGGCTGCGGGGACGAGCCGACGCTGATCGCCGCCTACGGCAGCGAGGTCGGCAGGCTGGTGCGGCGGCACATGCCGACGCTGCTCTTCGAGAAGGGGTCGCGGGCGATGCCGGTCGACTTCCGCGACTGCCGCAGCAGCGAGTGCGGCGACGGCTCCGAGAGCGGGCTGGTCCACCGCACCGACGAGCGGCTGCCGGTCACCGCCTTCGTCCACGTGATCGACTGCAGGGAGGGGGAGGCCGAGCGGACCGAAGCCGCGGGCGCCGATTGCTTCGACGAGCGTGCCGGCAGCCTCTACGTCCAGTACTGGACCTTCTACGTCGACTCGGCCACCCTGCGCGGCGTGCCGGTGGCGGGGGAGAAGGGATACCACCGGGACGACTGGGAGAGCGTGCAGCTGCGCTTCCGGCCGGACGGGCAGGTCGACCAGCGGGCCTCCTCCCACCACGGCTACAACTACGCGAGCGGCATGAGCAACTGGGGCTCGGACGCCGGCCTCGGCGCGCTGAAGGGAGCCGCTGAGACGCTGGGGGCTCGCCACAGCAATGGCTGGGGCCCTGAGACCCGCCTCCTCCTCGTCTCCGGCGGCAGCCACGCCGGCAACGCGCGGGGCGTCCCCGACCTCGAACGCTTCACCCCCGGCCGCCGCGTCCACCTGATCCCCCTCGAGCCGATCGCCGCCTCGGACACCACCCACTTCGCCGTCTCCCCGCCCTGGCTGAAGCAGGTCTGGCGCGACCCGGAGGCCGAGGGGACGGCCTAAGGGGCAGGGATCGGCCTGCCTGGACATCTCATTCTGATGTCTACATATGGCAGACGGAGCACATCTTCGCCAATGACAGACAACTCTCCAGCAGCCATTTGCAGGAGCTCTGGAAAGCCTAAATATTGAGGCCCCCTCTGCCGCGGAATTGCGGTACAAGTCGCCGTGGGACGGGCAGCTGCCGGCCGATCGGCTTCCCCGGTCGGCTGATGTGGCCTCGGTGGTGACGCACCGAGAAGCTCGGTAATCGAGTCGCGCCGTTCTGGCCCGTCCCCGAAGTCTTCCAAGAAGCGGGGTCAGGAGACCGCCGGCACCTGCTGGGTGATGCAGTGGATGTTGCCGCCGCCGAGGAGGATCTCGCGGGCCGGGACGCCGACCGCCTCGCGCTCGGGGAAGGCCCGCCGCAGGATCGCTCCGGCCTCCTCGTCGTGGCGCGGGTCGAGCAGCGGGTAGACGACCCGCGAGTTGCCGAGGTAGAAGTTGACGTAGGAGGCGGCCAGGCGGTCACCGGCGCTGCGCGGGACCGTCCCCGCTGCGGCATCCACGCCCTCCGCCTCCTCGGCCGAGATCTGCAGCGGCCCCGGCGACGGCAGCAGCACCACCTCCAGCGAGCGCCCGCGGGCGTCGGTCGCCGCTTCCAGCCGCTCGCGCGCGTCGCGGGAGATCGCGTGCTGGGGATCGTCCTCGTCGTCGGTCCAGGTCAGCAGCACCATGCCGGGCCGGGCGAAGCAGGCGAGGTTGTCGACGTGGCCGTCGGTCTCGTCCTCGAAGACGCCCGCCCCGAGCCAGATCACCTTCTCGGCCCCCAGGTACTCGAGCAGCGCCCGCTCGATCTGCTCGCGCGAGAGGTCCGGGTTGCGGTTGGGGTTGAGCAGGCACTCTTCGGTGGTCAGCACCGTCCCCTCGCCGTCGACGTGGACCGCCCCGCCCTCGAGCACCAGCGGCGCCCGGTAGCGGTCGACCCCCTCGACCTCCAGCACCTTCGCCGCGACCCGGTCGTCGCGGTCCCAGGGGAAGTAGAGGCCGCCCTCGGTCC
>DASZDI010000240.1:0-3945 GCA_035942135.1 Solirubrobacterales bacterium
CGCCAGCTCGACCACGCGCTCGGGCCGGCGCCAGCTCTCCAGGCCGACGGCAGCGTCCGCCCCCATCACGAACACCAGCTGCGTGTCGGCTCTTTCCTCGGCAAGCGCCTCCAAGGTCTCATACGTGTAGGACGGCCCCTCGCGGTCGACCTCGAGCGAGGAGACCGAGAAGCGGGCGTCGTCCGCCGCCGCCAGCCGGGTCATCTCCATCCGCCGCTCCCGGCCCGGGTCGTCGACGATCCGCTTGTGGGGCGCGTCGCCGGTCGGGACGAGGACGACCTCGTCGAGCCTGAGCTGCCAGGCCGCCTCCTGGGCGAGCGCGAGGTGACCGAGGTGCGGGGGATTGAACGCCGACCCCAGCACGCCGATCGCCGCGCCCCCGGCCGACGGGCGGCTACTCACGCACCTGGCCGTCGCCGCGCGCCACGTACTTGAAGGTCGTCAGCTCGCGCATCCCGATCGGGCCGCGGGCGTGCAGCTTCTGGGTCGAGTTGCCGATCTCGGCCCCCATCCCGTACTCGAAGCCGTCGGGGAAGCGGGTCGAGGCGTTGACGTAGACGGCGGCGGCGTCGACCCCGGGGGCGGACTCCTCCGCGGCCTCCTCGTCGGAGGTGACGATCGCCTCGGAATGGCCGGTGCCGTGACGGTTGACGTGCTCGATCGCCTCCTCGACGGAATCGACGACGGCGACCGCCATCTTCAGGCCGAGGTACTCGCTGTCCCAGTCCTCGTCGCCCGCGGCGCCGACCGCGACCCCGCCGGCGACGGCGCGGGCGCGCTCGTCGCCGACCAGCTCGACGCCCGCGGCGGCGAGGTCGGAGAGCACGGCCGGGGCGAAGCGCTCGGCGATCGCGGCGTCGATCAGCAGCGTCTCGGCGGCGTTGCAGACGCCGGGGCGTTGGGTCTTGGCGTTGACGGCGATCCGGCGCGCCATCTCGGGGTCGGCGTCGGCGTGGACGTAGACGTGGCAGTTGCCCGCCGCCGCGTACATCACCGGCACCGTCGCCACCGCCTTGATCGCGGCCTTCAGCCCCTCTCCCCCGCGCGGGATCAGCAGGTCGACCAGGCCCTCCTGGGTCGCCAGCTCGGCCAGCTCCTCGCGGTCGCCGCCGGCCAGCGAGACCACCCCGTCCTCCGGCAGCCCGGCCTCGGCGAGGGCCTCGCGGACGATCGCCGCCAGCGCCGCGTTGGAGCGCTCGGCGTAGCTGGAGCCGCGCAGGACGATCGCGTTGCCGCTCTTGATCGTCAGCGCCGCGCAGTCGATCGTCACGTTCGGCCGCGCCTCGTAGACGACGGCGACGACCCCGAGCGGCACCCGCACCTTGCGCAGGTCGATGCCGCTCTCGAGCGTTTTCCGCTCCAGCTCCTCGCCGACCGGGTCGTCGAGCGCAGCGACGACGCGGACCCCCTCGGCCATCGCCGCCACCCGCTCGGGCGTCAGCCGCAGCCGGTCCCGCAGCGCCTCGGTCAGCCCCGCGGCACGCTCGTCGGCGAGGTCGCCGGCGTTGGCTTCGAGGATCTGGTCCGAGCGCTCCTCGAGCAGCCGCGCGGTCGCCTCCAGGGCGGCGTTCTTGGCCTCGGTCGAAGCGGTCGCAAGGCCGCGCGCGGCGCGCTTCGCGGCGGCGCAGCTCTCGGCGACGGTGGTCGTGGTCACGGCCATCGGCTAAGGGTAGCTTGGGCTTGACGGGCGACATGCTCGCCGAGTCCGCGAAAAAGTCCGATATGCGGACACCGGCGCGGACTCGCGGTGTCGAACGAAGGCTCCCCCGCGCCCTCAGAGCAGAACGAAGCGGTCGCGGTGGACGACCTCGTCGGCGGCGTGCGGCAGCAGCTCGCGCACCTCGGCGCTCTGCATCCCGATCACCCGCTGCAGCTCGCGCGAGGAGTATTCGCTGATCCCTTTGCCGATCGTCTTGCCGTCGCTTTCCCTCACTACCTCGATCGCGTCGCCGGGCTCGAAGACGCCTTCGGAGTCGACGATCCCGACCGGGAGCAGGCTGGAGCCGCGCTCGCGGAGGACCCGGGCGGCCCCCTCGTCGACGAGCAGCCGGCCGTGCGCGGGCTTCGCGTACTTGATCCAGAGCTTGAAGCTGGAGGTCTTGCCCCGGCCGGGGGCGAAGCGGGTGCCGCAGGCCTCGCCGGCGGCGGCGCGCAGCAGCGTCCCCTTCTCGGTCCCGTTGCAGATCACCGCCGGGGTCCCGGCCTCGCTCGCCATCTCCGCCGCCGCGACCTTGCTGCGCATCCCGCCGGAGCCGAAGACCGAGGTGCGGTCGCCGATCTGCAGGTGCTCGAGCTGCGCGAAGTCGGTGACCTCGTCGATCAGCTCCGCGTTCGGATCGCTGCGCGGGTCGCCGGAGAGGAGGCCGTCGACGTTGGTGAGCAGGACCAGCAGCCGGGCCTCCAGCAGCAGCGCCACCTGCGCGGCGAGGAAGTCGTTGTCGCCGAAGGTGATCTCGTCGGTGGCGGTGGTGTCGTTCTCGTTGACCACCGGCACCACCCCCCATTCGATCAGCCGCCGCAGGGTCCGGCGCGCGTTGAGGTAGTTGGTGCGGGCGGCGATGTCGGCCGCCGTCAGCAGGACCTGGGCGGCCCGGGTGCCGTGCCGGGAGAGGCGGTCCTCGTAGGCGCGGAAGAGGTCGCCCTGCCCGACGGCGGAGGCCGCCTGCAGCTCGTCTATCTCCCGCGGCCGCGTCGGCAGCTCCATCAGCCGCATGCCGCGGGCGATCGCGCCGGAGGTGACCATCACCACCCGCTCGCCGCCCCGCTCCAGCTCGCTGACCTGCTCGCAGACGGAGTCGAGCACGTCGGTGCGCAGCTCGCCGTCGTCGGCGGCGACGATCGAGGATCCGAGCTTGACGACGAGGGTCATGGCGAGCAAGTTAGACGTGCAGCTCGAACTCGTGCTCGCCGATGCGGACGTCGTCGCCGGGCTCGAAGCCTGCCCGGTCGAGGGCGGCGATCACGCCCATCTCCTTCAGCCGCTGCTCCAGGTAGGCGAGCGCCTCCTCGTTTTTGGTGTCGTGGCGTTCGAAGAGCAGCTCGACGCCGCGGCCGAGGACGCGGAAGCCGCCGTCGTCCTCGCGCTCGACCCAATAGCCGCCCTCGCCGGCGGGCCGGTAGACGCGGTGCTCGGCCTCGAACTCGTCGCCGGGGTCGGCGCCGGGCACGACGTCGCCGACCTCGATCTCGGGCAACTCGGCGAGGATCCGCTGCCGCAGCGCCTCCAGCCCTTCCCCGGTCGCCGAGGAGACGGTGAGGACGCCGAGCGCGCGGTCGCCGAGGCGGTCGGCCCACTCCCCCACCGCCTCCTCGACCTGCTCGGGCGGCAGCAGGTCCCGCTTGCTCAGGAGCACCAGCTCGGGCAGCCGCTCCAGCCCGGCCCCGTGCGCCTCCAGCTCGCTGCGGACGGTCTCGTAGTCGGCGACCGGGTCGCCTTCCGGCGCGATGTCGACCAGGTGGACCAGCATCGCGCAGCGCTCGACGTGGGCGAGGAACTCGTGCCCGAGCCCGGCCCCCTCCGCCGCCCCTTCGATCAGGCCGGGGATGTCGGCGACGACGGCCTGGCGGTCCTCGCCTTCGATCGTCCCCAGGACCGGCGAGATCGTCGTGAAGGGATAGTCGGCGACCTTCGGTGCCGCCCGCGTCAGCCGCCCCAGCAGCGAGGACTTGCCCGCGTTGGGCAGCCCGACCAGCCCGACGTCGGCGAGCAGCTTCAGGCGCAGGTCGATCCAGCCCTCCTCGCCCGGCAGGCCGCGCTCGCGCAGGCGCGGCGCCTGGATCGTCGAGCTGGCGAACTTCTTGTTGCCGCGCCCGCCCGCGCCGCCGCGCGCGACGACGACGCGCTGGCCGGGAACGACGAGGTCGTGCGTGCTGCCGTCCCACGACGCGATCTGCGTGCCCGGCGGCACCCGGATCTCCAGGTCCGGCCCGTCGGCGCCGTGGCGC
>DASZDI010000241.1:0-4280 GCA_035942135.1 Solirubrobacterales bacterium
TACGTCGCCGAGCCCGGCATCATCATCGGCTGCCTCAACGCCGGCGTGACGATGGAGGTCACCGCGGTCAAAGTCCAGGACGGCAAGCGCGTGGGCGAGCGGCCGATCCTGCAGGACTCCGAAATCGCCGACGTCGGCTACGTCTCGGAGCCCGGGATCATCATCGGCCGCCTCAATGCCTTCGACATCAACGAGGGCGGCAGCGGCTCGGCCGAGGTCGTCGACGTCGACGTGCAGATGTCCGAGTGGTCGACCAAGGCGAAGCTGGTCCAGCGCGGCGAGCAGCGCGGCGCCGACGTCAACATCGAGGACGCCGACATCCTCGTCGGCGGCGGTCGCGGCCTCGGCGCCAAAGAGGGCTTCGAGCTCTGCGAGCAGCTGGCCGAGTCGATGGGCGGTGCCGTCGCGGCAACCCGCGCCGTGGTCGACGCCGGCTGGTACCCCTACGCAGCCCAGATCGGCCAGACCGGGAAGACGGTGGCGCCGAAGTTGTACCTCGCCGCCGGCGTCTCCGGCGCGATCCAGCACAAGGTCGGGATGCAGAACTCGGAGAACATCCTCGCGATCAACAAGGACCCGAACGCGCCGATCTTCGAGTTCTCGGACCTCGGCGTGGTGGGCGACCTGCACAAGATCGTCCCCAAGCTGACCGAGGCGATCAAAGCCAAGAAGGGCTGAAAGGAGCCATAGATGCCCGCCGTCGCACCCAGTGAGTTCCCGCCCCCGTTCGATCCCGCCGAGGCGATCGGTCCCCCGACCGATGCGCCCGAGGATCGAATCGAGGTGGGAGTCGCGATCGTCGGCGGCGGGCCGGCCGGGCTCGCCTGCGCCAACAAGCTCCTGCAGCTGCTCGAGAACGAGCCGGAGCTGACCGAGAAGCTGGGCGAAGTCCCGGTCGCGGTGATCGAGAAGGGCAAAGTCGCCGGGGCACACCTGCTCTCCGGGGCGAACATGAAGCCCTCGGCGATGGAAGAGCTGTTCCCCGACCTGCCGAAGGAGGAGTGGCCGGTCTACCAGGAGGTCACCAAGGACGCGGTCTACCTGCTGACCAAGAAAGCGGCGCTGCCCCTGAAGCCGATGCCGCCGAACTTCAAAAACCACGGCAACTACGTCACTTCGGTCTCCAAACTCGGCCGCTTCCTCGCCGAGAAAGCCGAAGAGGCCGGCGCCTACATCCTCAGCGAAACGGCGGCGACGAAGCTGCTGGTCGAGGACCGCATCGTCAGGGGCGTCCGCTCCGGCGACCGCGGCCGCGGCAAGGAGGGCCAGGAACTGGCCAACTTCGAGCCGGGCTCAGACGTCACCGCCAAGGCTACGGTCCTCGCCGAGGGCACCGTCGGTCACCTCACCTACGCCGCCTACGACTACTTCGACCTCCACGGCGCCGACCCGATGCGCTGGGAGCTCGGGGTCAAAGAGGTATGGGAGGTGAAGGAGCCGCTCGACCGGGTGATCCACACGATGGGCTGGCCGCTGCGCAAATCGCCGAAATACAACGAGTTCGGCGGCAGCTTCATCTACCCGATGGGCGAGGACAAGATCTGCATCGGCCTCGTCGCCGGCCTCGACTACACCGACGCCACCTTCAGCGTTCACGACGCCCTGCAGCTGATGAAGACCCACCCCTTCATCAAGAAGCTGATCGAGGGCGGCAAGCGGGTCGCCTGGGGCGCGAAGACGATTCCCTCCGGAGGCTACTTCGCGATGCCGAAGCGCCTCGCGGTGCCGGGCATGATGATCGCCGGCGATGCCGCCAGCATGGTCAACATCCCGACCCTGAAGGGCGTCCACTACGCGATGCACGCGGGGATGTACGCGGCGGAGACGATCGTCGAGTCGCTGAAGCAGGACATCGACTCGGTCAACTTCGAGGCCTACGACGAGAAGGTCCGCAACTCGCTGATCGAGAAGGAGATCAAACAGTCGCGCAACATGCGCCAGCCGTTCTCGAAGGGCTTCTTCATGGGCGGCGCGATCGCTTCGGCGATGACGATCACCAAAGGCGCCTTCCCCGGCGGTCACTGGAGCCAGGAGCACGACTCCGAGGTCGAGATGGACCTCGGCAAGGCGGGGGACACCTACCCCAAGGCCGACAACGAGCTGACCTTCAACAAGCTCGACTCGGTCTTCCTCTCCGGCAACGCGACCCGCGACGACGCCCCCAACCACGTCCGCGTCCAGAGCAAGGTCCCCCGCGAGGTCGCACAGACCTGGGTCTCGATGTGCCCGGCCCAGGTCTACGAGATCCCCGAGGAGCAGCTGGAGAACGGCGCCACCGAAGTCGACGTCCACATCACCGCCTCCAACTGCGTCCAGTGCGGCGCGATCACGGCCAAGGGCGGCCGCCTCACCCTCCCCGAGGGCGGCGACGGCCCGCTGTACCAAGAGACCTGAGCAAGACGTTCGCCTAACGGCACGATCCGCGCACCACACGCGCGGATCGTCGCCCTAGGCTCGGCGGGTGCTCCCCGTCGGCTCCATCGCCACTACCGCAACCACCGGCATCGGCCTGATGGCCGCGTCGATAGCTGTGTGCGGCTTCCTCGGGCAAGTAAGGGCTGCTCTGGCGCGACGGGGAGACCAAGAGGCGCGGGCGGCCACTGGGCTCGGCGGCCTGATCGGATTTGCCATCGCGGTAGCGATCATCGGCGCCGACCTAACCTGGTAACGTTTTGTCTAAGGAGGCGAGATGAACAGAAAACAGGCGCTGATCGTGTTCACCATCGTGGTCTTGACGGTAGAGATCGCCGCCATAAGCGGTCTCAGGCTCCTCGGGGCAGACGACGAAACCATCGGACTCGTATACGTGCTGCTGTTGTGCGGAGCGGGCCTCGGTGTTGGCGAGATCGTCATGCGCTACCGCTGGTAGCGGTCACTCGCAGCTCCGCCAGCGGACGATCAGGGAGACGACCTTGTGACCGCGTACGTGTGCGATCACTCCCGCCGAGAGGGTCGATGCGCAGACAGTGTGGTGGAGCTCTAGGGCATAGCCGAAGACGCCGCAGGTGCGTTGCGTGCATCGGCGCAAGGAAGCCTTGCGGGCAGCTCTTTTCGAGCCGCCGGGATGCACGCCCGAAGCGGTGTGCCAGCGCGGGTCCGTGAGCCTGGCCTCGACGAAGGTCCCTTCGCTGCCGCAGGGGTAGTCGGCCGACCCGAAGGCCACCAGCTCGGCGGTGACGCCGATCGAGGGCCAGCCGAAGACGCAGACGAAGCCGTCGTCAGCAAGCCGTTCGCTCTCGGGAGGGCCGAAGGCCTGGCGCAGGCGCGCGGCCGGATTGGGCCCCTCACGGAAATGACCGAAGCCGGTTCGCTTTCCGGTCGGGACGAAGAACTGCCCGCCTCCCTGTCTCGCCTCTGCCTCCGAGGCAGGGTGGAAGCCGCTCAGCAGGAGCAGAGACAGCGCCAGGACGAGGAGGGGAAACGCGAGTCGCTTGCCTGAAAGGTGACTGAACGATCGGAGTTCGATCAGGGAACCCTAG
This sequence comes from Solirubrobacterales bacterium, assembly GCA_035942135.1. Taxonomy (GTDB): domain Bacteria; phylum Actinomycetota; class Thermoleophilia; order Solirubrobacterales; family 70-9; genus VAYN01. The sequence goes on from DASZDI010000241.1 coordinate 3,480, forward strand.
CTCCCTCTTTCGCTGTTAGAGCGCTTCCTGCTCCTGGGACTGGAGCGCAGCAGCGCCGTCGAAGATCTGTGCGTTGCCGGAGGCGGTGGAGGTGAGGTCGAGGGGGTTGCGGCGGGGAGCCGCGATCACCGTCCACTCGTCGCAGCCCGCGAAGGCTTCGTCGAGGCGTTGGGCCATGGTGCTGCGGGGGCGATCCTGGTCGAAGATCTGCTTGGACATGCTTCCCGTCCTCCTGTAGGGGGTTGAGAAAGATTCCCCCGTCCGTCGGACGAAAAATATGCACTTTGCGAGTGTTTGGGAACGTCTGTTCGTTCAGGCGGCGACAGGCGAGGCCGCAAACTCCGCGATCTCCTCGGCGACGCGGCCCGGTTGATCGAGCGGGACGAAGGTGCTCGCGTCCTCGATCTCCACGATCTCGGCGTTGCCCGCTTCGCTTGCCAGCCGTTCCGCGTAGGAGATCGGGAAGAGGCGGTCCCCCGGTGCCCAGAGCAGGCGGATCGGCAGCTGGGAGCCGCGCAGCTTCCTCGCCGCCTCTTCGGTGTAGCGCTTGTGCAGCCCGACCGTGACCTTCCCCAGGTCCCGCAGGACGTCGCGGTTGTGGGTGGCGGCCCCGATCCAGTCGGCGATCCACTCCCGCGGGATCTCGGTGCGGGTGAACGGCGCGAAGGCCATCCGCGCGACGATCGGGATCCGGAAGGGGGCGGAGAGGGCGACGACTCCTCCGGGCAGCTTCGCCAGCGGCGGCAGCACCTTGAACGGCCCCGGCGGGAAGTTCTCGTGGGTGTCGCAGTTGGTCAGCAC
>DASZDI010000242.1:0-6367 GCA_035942135.1 Solirubrobacterales bacterium
GCCTGCCACCGTCAGCTTCGAAGAGCGGATAGCCGCCTGCGAGGAGGATTTCCTCGCGCTGGAGGCGACCCGTTCCTACCCGGCGCGGCGCCGGGTGGAGGAGCCGGACAGCCCGCTGCGGACGCCCTTTAAGCGCGATCGCGACCGGATCGTCCACTCGAAGTCGTTCCGGCGGCTGAAGCACAAGACGCAGGTCTTCGTCGCCCCGGAGGGGGATCACTATCGGACTCGTCTCACCCACACGTTGGAGGCTTGCGGGATTGCTCGCACCGTCGCTCGCGCGCTCGGGCTCAACGAGGACCTGACCGAGGCGATCGGGCTCGGTCACGACCTCGGGCACCCGCCCTTCGGGCATTCCGGCGAGGAGGCGCTGGACGCGGCGCTGCGCAGCCACTGTGGCGGCGGCTTCCGCCATAACGAGCACTCGCTGCGGGTGGTCGACGTGCTGGAGCGCGAGGGCCAGGGCCTCAACCTCACCGAGCAGGTCCGCGACGGCATCCTCAACCACACCGGCTCGCGCAGGCCGGCGACGCTGGAGGGGCAGATCGTCAAGCTGGTCGACCGCGTCGCCTACATCAACCACGACATCGACGACGCCCTGCGAGCGGGGATCCTGCGGCCCGAGGACCTGCCGACGGAGGAGATCGAGCTGCTCGGACCGACCGGCTCGCAGCGGATCGACACCCTGGTCCGCGACATCGTCGACCACTCCGCCGGGGGCGAGGAGATCGCCCAGGGGCGGGAGGTCGGCCAGGCGATGCTGCGCTTGCGCAAGTTCATGTTCGACCGCGTCTACCTGGGGCCGGAGGCGCGGCGGGAGCAGGACCGCGTCCAGCGCACCATGCGCGGCCTCTTCGAGCACTACCTCGCCCACCCCGACGAGGTGCCGAGCCGCGACCCGGAGGCAAGCGACTGCCAGCGCGTCGCCGACTACATCGCCGGGATGACCGATCGCTTCTGCATCGCCAAGTTCACCGAGCTGACCGTCCCGGAAGAGTCGCGGTTCTAGATGGCGCTGATCTCCTCCGAGAGCGTCGAACGGGTCAAGCAGGCGGCCGACATCGTCGAGGTGATCTCCGCCCACACCGACCTGCGCCGCCAGGGCGTCCGCTACACCGGCCTCTGCCCCTTCCACGACGAGCGCACCCCCTCGTTCTCGGTCGAGCCGCAGGAAAAGCTCTACCACTGCTTCGGCTGCGGGGTCGGCGGCGACGTGATCAAGTTCGTCGAGGAGAAGGACGGGCTCAACTTCGCCGAGGCGGTCGAGGTGCTGGCCGACCGCTACGGGGTCGAGCTGGAGCGCGAGCAGGAGGACCCGCGGGCGGAGGCCAAACGGCAGCGCCGCCGCCGCCTCGAGCAGCTGCTGGAACGTGCGGCGGCCTTCTACTCCAACTACCTCTGGGAGTCGACCGAGGCGAGGAAGGCGCGCGACTACCTGGCCGGGCGGGGGCTGAGGGAGGAGGCGCTGCGCGCCTTCGGCGTCGGCTACGCCCCCAGCGCCTGGGACAAGATCATCGTCCGCGGCCAGCAGGCCGGCTTCAGCGTCGAGGAGCTGCGCGGGGTGGGTCTCGTGCAGCGGGGGCAGCGCGGCGAGTACGACCGCTTCCGCGAGCGGATCATGTTCCCGATCCGCGACCGCCGCGGCCGCGTGCTCGGCTTCGGCGGCAGGGCGATGCGCTCCGACCAGGGCGCCAAGTACGTCAATACCGCCGAGACCGACTTCTTCCACAAGAGCCAGATCCTCTACGGCGTCGACCTCGCCAAAGCGGCGATCGCGAAAGCGGGCCGCGCCGTCGTCGTCGAGGGCTACACCGACGTCCTCGCCCTGCACCAGGCGGGGATCGAGGAGGCGGTGGCGGTGATGGGGACGGCGATCACCGGCGAGCAGGTGGCGGCGCTCTCGGGGATGGTCGAGGAGGTCGTCCTGGCCCTCGACGCCGACTCGGCCGGCCAGGAGGCGATGCTGCGCGCCCAGCGGGTGGCCGCGGGGCGGCGGATGCGGCTGCGGGTGGCGGCGATGCCCGCCGGCGAGGACCCGGCCGAGATGATGGCCGAGGACGGCGGGCCGGAACGCTTCCGGGCGCTGCTGGACGGCGCCGCCGAGCTGACCGCCTTCCAGGTCAACCTCGTCCTCGACCGCACCGACGTCTCCTCCCCGGTCGAGCGCGACCGGGCCCTGGCGGAGGTGGCGCCGGTGCTGGCCGGGCTGGGGGAGAGCGCCGGCCGCGAAGAGCTGGTCCGGCGGGTCGCCGAGCGACTCGACGTGGAGCCGGCGATGGTGATGGTACGGGTGGTGGCGGCGACCCCGACCAGCGGCGGCGGCGAGCAGGCGGCGGCGGACTCCCGCGGCGCCCCCGAGCCGCCGCGGCCGCGGCGCGCGGCGGAGCTGACCTCGCGCGAGCGGCGCGAGCGAGCGCTGCTGGCGATGTGCATCGCGATCCCGGCCGAGGGCAAGGACTACCTGTCCCGCCTCACCGACGCCCATCTCTCCCCGACCGGCCTGCGGGTCGCCACCTGGCTGCGCGAGCACCCGGAGGACCCCGCCTCGAACCTTCCCCACGACGACAGCGAGCTCGTCGGCCTGATCGCCGAACTGGTGATCATGTCGCGCGAGGAGCCCTCCTCCCACGAGTCGATGGAGCTCAACTTCCTCCTCCTCGACCAGCGCCGCTTGGAGGACGAGATCGCCGCCGCGGGCGAGCGCGGCGACTACGAGCGCCGCGCCGCCCTCAGTCGCGAGCGGGCGGCTCTGGTCCAGCGGATCGCCCACGCGGAGCGGGTCGCAAGCTGAGTCGGGACCGATTCAGGACGCAACTTTCTGTCTGCGCCACTTGAGATGATGCAGTCATGGAGAAAGAGCTCCTCGAAAAGCATCTGACGGAGGGAATGTCGCTCGAAGCGATCGGCGAGCGAGTCGGCAAGCATGAATCGACGGTCAGCTACTGGCTGAAGAAGCACGGGCTGGAGGCGGCGCGGGCAAAGAAGCACGCCGCAAAGGGGGCGCCGTCAAAAGAGGAGATGGAACGGCTGCTTGCTACCGGCCTGTCGCTCCGAGAAGTTGCCCATCGGCTGGATCGGAGCTTGGCGACGGTCCGCCACTGGATGAAGCGGTACGAATTGAAGCCGAACCCTCGCCGCAAGCGGGGGAGCGAGAACGGACCGAGGGAGACGATCTCTCGCTGCAAGCACCACGGCGAGGCCGGCTTCGTTCGCGAGGGGCGTGGCTACTACCGGTGCAAGCGCTGCCGGATGGAGAGGGTTTCGCAGCGCAGGCGGCAGATAAAGCGCAAGCTGGTCGAAGAGGCGGGAGGCAAGTGCTTGATCTGCGGCTATGACCGCTGTCAGCAGGTTCTCCAGTTCCACCATCTCGATCCGACCACCAAGGAGTTCCATCTCGGGCAAAACGGGGTGACGCGATCCCTGGCAAGGTCTCGAGTCGAGGCACGCAAGTGCATCTTGCTCTGCGCCAACTGTCACGGAGAGGTGGAGGCAGGAATTACCCCGGTGCCGCTAAATTTTGTTCCAGACGCTAATCCGGTGTAGCTCAATTGGCTTAGCACGGTCCGGGGTAGCTCAATGGAAGAGCTCTCGACTGTTAATCGAGCGGTTGTGGGTTCGAGTCCCACCCCCGGAGTTGTTTTCTAGGCGAGCGCTTTCTCCAGCGCCAGGCGCTCGACTAGCTTGGCTCCGCGCGCGGCACCATCGTTTTCCCGCCCCCAGGCGGCGATCTCTTCGGCCTTCGCGGCGAAGGAGGGCTCGTGCAGCAGTCGTCGGGCCGCCCAGCGCAGCGGTGCCGGCTTACAGAGGCGCCAGGGGACGGAGAGGCCGGCGCCGGCCCGGTCGACCCGCATCGCGGTCTCGCTCATGTCGCCGATGATCGGGCAGATCAGGACCGGGGTGCCGGCGCCGAGGGCGCGGGCGACGGTGCCGTGGCCGCCGTGGGAGATGACCAGCGAGGCGGCGGGCATCAGTTGGCTGTAGCTGAGCCATTCGACCAGGGTCGCGTTGGCGGGGACGTCGATCGGGCGCAGCGGCTTGACCCGGTTGGTCGTCGCCACCACCCGCACGGGCTCGTCCGCGAGGGCGGCAAGCGCCGTCCGCACCAGCTGGTTCTCCGAGTCGTGGGCGGTGCTGGGGGCGACGAGGACGAGCGGGTCGTCTCCCGGTGGCAGCTCGATCTCGGGGTGGGGCATCTCGAAGGTCATCGGGCCGGTGACCTCGACCCCCGGCGGCCAGCGCCGCGGGTACTCCAGCTGCGGATAGGTGGCGACCAGCGCCAGGTCGGGGCTGATCCCGCCGTGGAAGCGGTCGATCGGGGGGAGGTCGAGGCGGGCGCGCTGCAGGTTGAGGTCGCGGCGGCCCTGTTCGAGCCCGACGGTCAGCGCCCGGTCGTGGCCGGCGCGCCAGATTCTGCGGCCGAGGCGGGTGCGCGGTGGCCGCAGGCCGATCGCGAAGAAGGGCAGCCCCGGCTCGACGACGGGGTAGATGTGGGGGATCAGCGTCGCCAGGGGGATGCCCATGCGCTCGGCGGCCAGGGTGGGGGCGAGGGTGAGGATGTCGCTGACGACCGCGTGCGGCCGGAAGTCCTCCAGCAGCGGCAGCAGCGCCAACGCCGCCTCGGCCGCGTGCTGCCCCTCCTCGGTCTCGGGGTCCGGCGGCGGGAACATCCGGTATTCCTCGGCGGCGGCGAAGCCGAGTCCGGCGCCCTCGACCGCCTCGCGCCGCTCCTCCCAGGTCTCGATCACCACCTCGTGGCCACGCGCGCCCAGGGCTTTCCCCAGCGCTATCGCCGGGAAGACGTGCCCGGCGTCGCCGAACGCCGCGACGAGCATCCGCAGGCGCTCGCCGGCGCCCGGACCGACCTCAGGGGGTATCAAGCCCCTCGCCCGGTCGCGTGAAGACAATCTCCGGCACGTGGCAGTTGCGCGAGGTGCGGAGCAGGAAGCGGACCGCCTCGCCGAGGTCCTCCGGCCGGATCATCTCCTCGGGCGGGATCTGGCCCTGGACGAACTCGGTCATCGGCGTCTCGACGAAACCCGGAGCCAGGGCCGTGCACTGGATCCCGGCGGTGCCGGTCTCGCGGTGGGTCGACTGGGTGAAGTTGATCACCGCGGCCTTGGTCGCGGCGTAGATCGAGAGCCAGGCCTGGCCGCTCTTGCCGGCGATCGAGGCGGTGTTGACGATCAGCGCCTTGCCGTGCTCGGCCCCGGCCTCGCGCAGCATCGGCAGCCCCTCACGGGTGCCGAGGATCAGCGCCCGCAGGTTGACCGCCAGCTGCATGTCGAGGTGCTTGGTCTGGATCTGCTCCATCGGCGCCCCGATCCCGACCCCGGCGTTGTTGACGAGGACGTCGAGGCGGCCGTAGGCCTCGCGATGGGCGGCGAAGACGGCTAGGACGTCGTCCTCCTCGGCCATGTTCGCGGCAACCGAGGTCACCTCGAAGCCTTCGCCGCGGAGCCCCTCGGCGGCCTCCTCGAGCTTCTCGGGACGGCGGGCGGAGACGGTGAGGGCGTGCCCTTCCTCGCCGAGGGCCTTCGCGATCGCAAGGCCGATCCCGCTCGAAGCCCCGGTCACCAATGCCGCTCGATCAGCCATCTCCATCTCCTTCTCGTCGAGAACCCCGCGCACCCTATACCGCGCCCCCGGCACAGCGCCGCCGGCGCTCGGGCGGGGTTACCTACATAGGATGCCGCCGATGCACGCCGCCCCTCGCTTCGCCCCGGCCTTGGCCTGCCTGCTCGCGGGCTGCGCTCTGCTCGCGGGCTGCGGCGGCGGCTCCGATGACGGAGATTCGACTTCCGGCGGCTTCGAGGCCGCGGAAAGCCGTCCGGCGCCGCCCAAGTCGACCTTCCCGAGCCCCGAAGGCAGGACCCTGCGGCAGGTGCTGAAGAGCGCCGACGGCCCCTCGGAGCTGGTCGTGACCCCGGCTGCGGTGGTCTTCTACCCGGGGAGGAACCGCTACCCCTTCGGCGTCTCCGATCGCATCCACGGGCCGGTCTCCGACGCCGAAGTCGCCCTCTACTACGCCAAGGTGCCGCGGCCGAAGCCGGGCGCGAAATCGAAGCCGGGAAACCGCGGCCCGGTCGCGAAAGCGGAGGAGCAGGCCCTCGACCAGCCCGCGGTGGGCCCGTTCCCGGCCTCGATCGAAAGCCTCGCCGCCGAACCGGCGTTCCGGTCGAAGACGACCACCGAAGACCCCGAGGTCGCCGGCGTCGTCTACTCGGGCCCACTCGAGCTGCCGAGCGAAGGGGAGTGGCGGATCGCGGCGATCCTCAAGGAAGACGGCGAACTGAAGGGGGCGCTGCTGCCGACCGCGGTGGTCGGCGAATTCAAGAAGGTCCCGGAAGTCGGCCGAAAAGCCCCCGAG
>DASZDI010000243.1:0-2904 GCA_035942135.1 Solirubrobacterales bacterium
TCCCGTGGGTCCTGCGCGCTCATCCCCGGAACCTACCCCGGATTGCCTCGCCGCGCTCGGGGTAGCGGTGTCGCCGATGAGCGACTACGCGATCGTCCACGCCGACGAGGTCGACGACCACTACGCCGACAGCGACGTCCCTGGCGAGTTCCGCGCCCTGACCGAGGCGCTGGCGGCGGAGCAGGTGGCGGTGACGCTGATCCGGGTGCCGCCGCACTCGGACTTCGAGCAGGGCACCGGCCACCGCCACGACGAGCAGGAGGAGCTCTACATCGTCAGCCGCGGGACCTTGACCATGCGCTTCGGCGACGAGGTGCGCGAGGTGCCCGCCGGGTCGGTGGTGCGGGTCGCCCCGCAGACGGTTCGCTCGCACCGCAACCTCGGCGACGAGCCGGTCGAGCTGTGGGCGGTCTCGCGAAAGATCGAGGGCTCGGACTCGACCCAGGTCGACGACTTCTGGGAGGCCTCGCCGGGGGCGCGGCAGAGCGCGTCGTAGCAGTGATCAGGGCAGTCACCTTCGACTTCTGGAACACGCTCGCGCGGGTGCCCCCGGACACGATGACCGAGGCGCGGCGGCGGGCGGTCGTGGCCGCCTGCGAGAGCTGCGGGGTCGAGGTCGAAGCGGAGCGGCTGGCGGCGAGCCTGGAGGAGGTCGGGTCGAGCTACCAGCGCTCCTGGGAGGCGGGGACGCACTTCCACCCGCGCCAGGGCGCCGAGATGCTGGTCCGCTCCCTCGGGGTCGAGGGGGCGGCGCGGGAGCTGGTCGCCGAGGCGTTCCTGACGCGGGCCGGGAGGCGGAGCTGCACCTGGCGCCGCACATCGGCGCCTGCCTGGAGGCGCTGGATGAGCGAGGGGTCCGGCTGGGGATCGTCTGCGACGTCGGTTTCAGCGGCGGCGAGCTGCTGCGCGGCCTGTTGGACGACAAGGGCCTGCTCGATCGCTTCTCCGGCTGGGGCTTCTCCGACGAGGTCGGCCACTACAAGCCAGCGCCGCAGATCTTCGAAGCGGCGCTGGCGGCGCTCGGCGCCGAGCCGGAGGAGGCGATGCACGTCGGTGACCTGCGCCGCACCGACATCGCCGGCGCCGCCGCATTGGGGATGCGGACCGCGCGCTACCGCGGCCTGCACGACGACCCGGACCTGGAGTCCGGCCCGGAGGCGGAGCTTGTCCTCGACAGCCACCTCGAGCTGCCCGAGGCGCTGCCCCGCCTCGGCGAGGCTAGGCCGGCACCACCAGGCGCGCGGCCTTCTTCACCACGCCGACCTTCTTGACGAGGCGGCCGAGCCCTCGGGTCGCGCCGCCGAGCCCGTCGAGGAGGACGCCGGCGGGGCGGCCGAGCCGTCCCCGCTGCGTGGTCTCCGGCAGCGACAGGCGGCAGATTTTCTTGACGACGCTGCCGAACTGCTGACCCAGGGGGCCGACGTTGTAGGGGAGGCCGTAGCGTTCGCAGACCTCCTGCACCTCGACCGAGATTTCCGCGTAGCGGTTGGCCGGCAGGTCGGGGAAGAGGTGGTGCTCGATCTGGAAGCTGAGGTTGCCGGACATGATGTGGAAGAGCGGGCCGCCGCTGAGGTTGGCCGAGCCGAGCAGCTGGCGGTGGTACCACTCGCCGCGGGTCTCGTTGGCGGTCTCCTCCTCGGTGAACTCGTGGGTCCCTTCCGGGAAGTGGCCGCAGAAGATGATCGTGAAGGACCAGAGGTTGCGGACCAGGTTGGCGGTCGCGTTGCCGGCGAGCGGGAAGGCGAACAGCGGTCCCGAGAGGGCGGGGAAGACGACGTAGTCCTTCAGCGCCTGGCGGCGGACCTTCTCCCAGATCCCCTGCAGCAGCTCGCGCTTCTCGCCGAGGCTGGTTTCGCCGCTGGCGATCCGCTCGACTTCGAGGTCGTGCAGCGCCACCCCGTACTGGAAGAAGGAGGCCAGCAGCGCCGCCCAGAGCGGGTTGGCGAGGTAGTAGGGGTTCCACGGCTGGTCCTCGGACATGCGGAGGATCCCGTAGCCGATGTCGCGGTCCTTGCCGACGATGTTGGTGTGGGTGTGGTGCATGTAGTTGTGGGAGTGGCGCCACTGGTCGGCGGGGCAGGCGGTGTCCCACTCGAACTGCTTGCCCGAGAGCTTCGGGTCGTTCATCCACTCGTACTGGCCGTGCATCACGTTGTGGCCGATCTCCATGTTGTCGAGGATCTTGGAGACCGAGAGGGCGGCGGTGCCGGCGATCCAGGCGGGCGGGAAGACCCCGGCCCAGAGCAGCCCGCGGCCGGCGACCTCGAGCCCGCGCTGGGCCCGGATCACGCCGCGGATGTAGTCGGCGTCGCGCTCGCCGCGGTCGGCGAGGACGCGCTGGCGGATCGCGTCCAGCTCCTCGCCGAAGCTCTTGAACTGCTCCGGGGTGAGGCCGAACGGGGGGGCGGAGGCGGAGGGCGAGAGCGGCGGGGTCTCGATCGTGGTCGTCATCGGGAAGTCCTTTCGGGAAGGCGGGAAGGGTTCAGAGCTCGACGGTGAGGTCGCCGAGCGCGGCGGAGACGCAGAGCTGGATCTCCTCGTCGGGGGCGGAGGAGACCTCGCCGGTGATCAGGTTCTTGTGGGTGCCGGCCACCTTGCGGCAGGTGCAGGTGTGGCAGATGCCCATCCGGCAGCCGGATTCGGCGGCGACGCCGGCCTCCTCGGCCTGCTCGAGCAGCGAGGCGCCGCTGTTGCGGACCTCGACGTCGGAGCCGGCGAAGCGGATCGCGCCCTCGCCGGGCTCGCCGACGGGGAGGAAGGTGGGAGGGACGAAGCTCTCGACGTGGAGCCGGTGCTCGAGGCCGTTGCTCCAGGTGCCGCGGACGGCGTCGAGCAGGGCCGGCGGGCCGCAGGCGAAGGTCGCGGCCTCGGCGAAGCTGGGATCGGACTGGGGGAGGTGGAGGG
>DASZDI010000244.1:0-3151 GCA_035942135.1 Solirubrobacterales bacterium
GGCCAGATCGTCGAGCTCGACGGCTGGAAGGGCCACGGCACCCGCACCGCCTTCCGCGCAGACCGCGCCCGCGCCCGAGCCCTCCGCGTCGCCGGCTACTCGGTCACCCGCATCACCTGGAACCAGCTGGACGACGAACCCGGCGCGGTCGCCGCCGACCTGCGAGCACTGCCCTCCTACCAGGCGCGCTGATCTTGGTGTCGGCGTGAGTCCGGCACCCCTCCCCTGAAGCTCACGGACCCACCCACCGAATCCCCGCAACGGACCCAGCTGCGCAACGGCTTCAGGGGAGGGGTGCCGGACTCACGCCGAGTCCGCGCACTAAGAAGTGGCGCCTGCCGCCTCGACCCTGAATGCCGACCGCAGCGGATGTTCCGGCTTGTAGAAAGTCGCCGTCTGAGTCTTGACCCGCCACGGGAAGGGCAGCTGCCCCTCAGGCTGGGCGAGGAACCTGGTGAAGAGGACCGAGGCGCGGCGGCAGGTGATCCCTGACTTCGCCGGGATGTAGAGCGCGTACCGGCCCTTGGCGAAGAAGAGCGGGCCGACCTCGCTGCCGGCGTTGACGGTGTAGCTGTCCGTGCAGAGCCGGCCGATTTCGGGGTTTCCGCCCCCGCCCCCGCCGATCAGGCGGACCGAGAAGCCGAGGGGTTTGGTGCCGAACGACTTCCTTGAAAAGGAAGCCTTGCCCCGCCCTTCGGCCTTCACAAGCCAGTCCTCCGGCAGGGCGCCATCCCAGTCCTGGAGGAAGCGGGTGAAGAGCTGCGAGGCCTTCTGGCAGGTGAGGCCCGCTCCTTTGGTGCCTTCCTGGGTGACGACGCTGTAGCTGCCGGCCGGGAGGCTGGCGGGGCCGATGCGGTCGTTGTGCAGCACCTTGAAGGTCGGGCAGTTGGCCGCCGAGGCGGGGGCAGCTGCGCTCAGCGCCATCGCCGCGAGCGCGCCCAACAGCGCCGCCGAGAAAGAGGCGGCAAGGCGCTTGCGGGAGGCCCGAAGAGTGCTCACGGCGGCGAAAAACCTATCAGCGCCGATCCCTAGGATGCGAGCGACCGATGCCCGAACCCGTCAAGCGCAACCAGCGCTACATGCCCGGGCTCGACGGGCTGCGTGCGATCGCCGTCCTCGCGGTCATCCTCTTCCACCTCGGCTTCGACTGGGCGCCCGGCGGGATGCTCGGCGTCGGCGTCTTCTTCACCCTCAGCGGCTACCTGATCACCGACATCCTGCTGGCGCAGCTGAACGCCCGCGGCCGGATCGACCTCGGCGCCTTCTGGCTCGCCCGCGCCCGTCGCCTGTTGCCGGCCCTGTTCGTGATGCTGGCGATCGTCGTCGCCTGGGTCACCGTCTTCGGCCCCGCCCAGCCGGACCAGTTCCGCAAGGGGGTGATCTCGGCGATCCTCTACGTCAACAACTGGCAGCAGATCTTCGCCGACGTCTCCTACTTCGCCCGCTTCGAAGCCGAAGGCCCGCTCGACCACCTCTGGTCGCTCTCGGTCGAGGAGCAGTTCTACATCGCCTGGCCGTTCCTGCTGCTGATCGGGGTGAAGCTCGTCCACGAGAGCCCGCTGCCCTCCGGGGTGCGCCCGCGGCTGGCGCTGCTGACGATCGCCGGCGCGATCGCCTCCTCGATCCTGATGGCGGTCCTCTACTCGCCCAGCTTCGACCCCTCGCGGCTCTACTTCGGCACCGACACCCGCGCCGGCGGCCTGCTCTTCGGGGCGGCCCTGGCGATGGTCTGGCCGAGCCGCAAACTCAGCCGCCGGATCGCGCCGCAGGCCCGCAACATGCTGGACGCGGTCGGCGTCGTCGGCCTCCTGATCGTCGCGCTGATGATCTGGCGCGCGGGCGAACTCTCGCCCTTCCTCTACCGCGGCGGCTTCGTCCTCCTCTCGCTCGCCACGGTGATGGTCCTGATGCCGCTCACCCACCCGGCCTGTCGGCTCGGCACCTGGCTGGGGGTGAGGCCGCTGCGCTGGGTCGGCGTCCGCTCCTACGGGATCTACCTCTGGCAGACGCCGGTGATCGTCCTCACCACGCCGCAGGGCGTGCAGCACGACGACAACCTCCTCCGCAGCCTCCTCCAGGTGGCGGCGATCTTCGCCATCTCCGCCCTCTCCTGGCGCTTCGTCGAGGAGCCGATCCGCCACGGCGCGATCGGCCGCTTCTTCGCCCGCCGCCGCAAGGTCGGCTGGAGGTGGGAGACGTTCGCGCCGCCGATGCGGGCGGCGATCGTCGCCATGGGCCTGGTCCTGGTCGTCGCCGCGGCCGGGATGGCGGGGCTCAACTCGACCTCCGCCGAAGGCAACGACGTCCGGCTCGAGCAGGCGCGGGCGGAGGGGCCGGCGAAGGCGCCGCCGCTGACCAAAGCGCAGGCCGAAGACTCGACCAGATCCTCCTGTAAGGCCGTCATCCACATCGGCGACTCGACCTCCGAGGGGCTCGACAACGCCGAATACCTGCCGAGCGAAAGCCAGCGGATCCCCGCCCGCTACGCCGAAGTCGGCGCCAGGGAAGTACACATGGAGGTGACGGGAGCGACCTCGATCGAAGAGCAGTTCGAAGGCAACCCGAACGCCCAGGAAGTCGCCGAAGCCTGGAAGAACGAAGGCTTCGAGGGCTGCTGGGTGCTGGCCCTCGGCACCAACGAGGCGGCCAACGTCGCCGCCGGCTCGGCGGTCGGCGAGCGCGAACGGATCGACAAGATGATGGCGATCGTCGACGACGAACCGGTGCTCTGGGTCAACGTCCGCTCGCTGGTCGAAGCGGGCGACCCGTACTCGAAGGGCAACATGGAGAAGTGGGACGAGGAACTCGTCACCGCCTGCGCCTCCTACCCGAACATGCGGGTCTACGACTGGGCCTCCGACGTCAAAGACGCCTGGTTCATCCCCGACGGCATCCACTTCACCTCGCCCGGCTACGCCGCCCGCGCCCAGCTGATCGCCCAGGCCCTCGCCCACGCCTTCCCGGAGAAAGGCGAGACCGAGGGCGGCTCGAAGAACTGCCTCGTCAGCTAGCGAGTGGCGAGTTGGAGCTCCTATAGCGGCGCCCATGAGTATCCGGTTCCGTCAGGTGACGTGCCTACATTCGTCTTGTGGCCCGGCCAGACTTCCCGCGCACCATCGTGGAGTTCCAGGAGCGGTTCCCCGACGAAGCA
>DASZDI010000245.1:0-6085 GCA_035942135.1 Solirubrobacterales bacterium
GCGGGCGGCGGGAGAGATCACCCCGACGGACGGGGCCGTGACCGGCGGCGAGCTGGACCCCTCGCGGCGCGAGACGGCCGGCGACGAGCGGGATCCCTCGCGGCGCAAGGCGGTCGGCGACGAGCGGGCGCCGCTGCGGCTCGGGATCGCCGGCTGCGGCCGCATCGTCGAGCGCGGCTACGTGCCGGCGGCGCTGGCGACGCCGGGGGTGACGATCGCCGCCTTCGCCGATCCCGACCCGGAGCGTCTCGCGGGCTGCCGGGAGCTGTGGGAGCGCGGCGGCGGCAAGGCCGCGGGATACGCCGACGTGGCGACGCTGCTCGAGCGGGAGTCGGTCGACCTGCTGGTGGTCGCCGCCCCGGCGGGGGCCCACGTCCCCCTGGCCGAGGCGGCCGCGGTGGCGGGGGTCCGGTCCCTGGTCGAGAAGCCGCCCGCTCCCGACCTCGCCGGGGCGCAGCGCCTCGCCGCACTGGAGCCCGAGCCCCTCCTCGCCTTCAACCGCCGCTTCCTGCAGGGGGTGGAGCTGTTGGAGAAGGTCCCGGACGAGGGCTGGCTGGAGCTGGACCTGGAGCTGCGCTTCCGGCAGACGGCCTGGGGCGCCTACGTGGTCCGCGACGAGGCGCTGCTCGACGCCGGGGTCCACCTCGTCGACCTCGCCTGCAACCTCAGCGGCGCCGCCCCGATCGCGGTGCGACGGGCCGTCGTCGAGCCGCAGCGGGCGCAGTTCGAGCTGGAGCTGAGCCGCGGCCGCGCCCGTGTCCGCTGCGCCACCGACCGCCGCTACCGCGAGGCGGTCGTCGTCCGCGACCGCGGCGGCAAGCTCTTCGCCCGCAGCGTCCACGGGCAGGTGCGCGGGAGACTCGCATCGCTGCGCGGCACTCCCGAGCCCCTCGTCCTCTCGCTGAGCCGGCAGCTGGCGGCGCTGCGCGACGCGGGCTCGACCGATCCGGCGTTCGTCCCTTCAGGAGGCATGCCGCCGAAAGGACGAACGCCGCTCGCAACCGCCGGCGACGGGGCGGTCGCGATGGCCGTCGTCGAAGCGGTGCGCGAATCGGCCGCATTGGACGGCGCCGAGGTCACCGTCGACATCGGTGCCGGAGTGCCCGCGTGATCGCCGTCATCCAGTTCGACGCGGCCAGCGCCCGCCTGCTCGAGCGACTCGGCGACGAAGGGCGGCTGCCGAACCTGGAGGCCCTGCGCCGCCGCGGCACCCGGATCGACCTCGAGACCCCGGCCGAGCACTTCCCCGCCAGCGCCTACCAGGACCTCTACCGCGGGGTCGAGGTCGGCGACCACGGCCTCTTCTACCCCTTCCAGTGGACCGCGGGGGAGCAGCGGATCCGCCTCGCGGGCAGCTTCGAGGCGCCGCCGCCGATCTGGGACCGGCTCGGCCGGCACGGGCGCAGCACGCTCGCGATCGACCCCTACGAGTGCCACCGGCCGCACGAGGCGCAGGGGGCGATGCTCTGCGGCTGGGGGATGCGCGAGCGGGTCGTGCTCGAGCGCTGGGCCGTGCCCGAGGGCGGCGACCGCGAGCCGCGGCGGCGCCACGGCCGGCCGCCCGACGTGACCGAGGTCTTCGGCGCCCAGAGCCCGCGTGAACTGCGCCGCCTGCGCGAGCGCTTCCTGGCGGCGCCCCGGCGGGTCGCCGACCTCGCGGTCGAGCAGTTGCGCGCCCGCAGCTTCGACCTCGCCTGGATCGTCTTCGCCGCCCCGCACCTGGCCGGGCACCGACTATGGGAGGTGCCGAGCTACATCGGCCCCGACGCCATCTCGGGCGAGGAGCGCCGACAGCTCGACGGCGCCCTCGGCGAGGTCTACGAGGAGGTCGACGCCCAGCTCGGCCGCGTCCTCGACGCGCTGCCCGACGACTGCGACGTGATCGCCTGCTCGGTGCTGGGGATGGACGTCAACACCAGCCGGGCCGACCTGCTGCCCGGGATGCTCACCGCCGTCCTGGCCGGCCCCGGCTCATCGCGTGGTTCCTTTGTCGGGCAGGAGAGGACAAAGGACCCACGCGACGCCGCGGACTCCGACTCCGGCGCGATCTGGCGCCTGCGAGCGGCGCTCTCCGGCCGCGTCCGCTCCGCCGTCGCCGCCTCGATGCCGGATCGCCTGGCCCTGGAGCTGACCTCCCGCCTGGAGCTACGCGGCGTCGACTGGTCCACCACCCGCGCCTTCGCCCACCCGGCGGACAACCAGGGCTACATCTACCTCAACCGCAAGGGCCGCGAGCGCAACGGCATCGTCGACGAGACCGAGGCCCCCGAGCTGATCGCCCAGATCCGCGAGGGCCTGCTCGACTTCCGCGACCCCGACGGCCAACCGGCAGTGACCTGGGTCGACGAGGTAGCCGACCGCTGGCAAGGCGACGCCGCCGACCGCCTCCCGGACCTGGTAGTCCGCTGGCGCCCCACCTCCTCGGTCGTCCTCGACGCCCTCCACTCCCCCCGCTTCGGCACCGTACGCCGCCAGGGCTACGGCAGCGGCCGCACCGGCAACCACACCGACGGCGACGCCTGGGCCGTCCTCGCCCCGGGAGCCGGCAAGGCGCGAACGCTAGACCGCCCGGCGCGGATCACCGACATCCCCGCCACCGTCGCCGCCCACTGCGACGTCCCGCTCGACGGCCTCAGCGGCGAGCCGCTGCTCGAGCGCTGATCCGCCGCTAGAAGATCGCGTACTCGCGGGCCACTCTCGGCAGCTCGGTCGGCGCCTCGTAGAGGAGCGCGAGCAGACCGGCCTGCAGCTCCTTGCCGATCGCGCACGCCTCGTCGAAAGCCTCCGAGTCGGCGGCGTTGTCGCGGTTGACCTGCTGCAGGGCCTGTCGAAAGTCGGGGTCGTTCATCCGCCCGACGAACTGGTCATAGGCGCTGAGCGTCCTCACACCTTCGTCGATCGCACGGTTCTTCATGAACGCCTGTGCGATCCGGTCGGTCGGGGGCATCGCCAGCTGCCCTTCCAGATAGGACCGCATCGGCGCGGAGTCGAAGCGAAAGCATTCGAGGGCGGGCAGAAGGCCACCGGCGAAGAGGATCTTTCGGGAAGTCCTCAGCTTGGCGTTTCGCAGGCCCCACTTTTCCGGCCCCTCCCACTCCTTGCCGGCGAAGTCGACGCCGATCGTGCGCCAGTAACGGACGACTTCGTTGAGCAGGAAGCGAGGCGGCTGGTACGGCTTGATCGACTCGTCGAAATAGCGAGCCAGCAGCTCGTCGCGGACCTCCCTGTAGACCTCGGCTCCGGTCAGCGAGACCGACTCGAGCAGGAAGAGCATGCGCCGGGTCAGGTTCCTGTTGTTGTCAGGGTCGAGCCCGATGTGCTGTACGAGCTTCTCGCTGAACACAGCTTCCGCAAAGGGGCCTTCCTTGCCGGGTTGATGATCGAGAACCTCGCTGACCTCCTCGACCTCGGGCTTTACAGGCGATCCCTCAGGCCCGTGAACGAGGACCATGAAGTCGTCGTCGCTTCCGTTCGTCACCTCGGTCCGACCCCAGGAACCCATCAGGACGATCGATGCCTCGGAGCCGTGCGGGAGGTCGGCTAAGCCCGCACGTCTTTTCTCGAGACCTTCCGCGGTCCGCGCACGAGCGGCGAAGAGATGAGGGAACGTGTGTCCCGCAGCCTCCGCAAGGTCCTCTAGCGGCGTCGTCCCGCCGGCCTCCATGGCCTAGATCATTCCGAGGCGCTCGGAGCCTCGAAGATCCAAGGAACGTCCAGGCAGCGACTCAGGGTGGGGCCGAAAAGCTCCTCGTCCTCCTCGCTGAGAGGCATGTGGCGCAGGTCCTCGGACAGTGAGCTCAGGTGAACGTGGCGCAAGCGCCCCCGGAAGGCGTCGAGAAGATCGTGAGCGACGAGCATCTCCGGGTCGATCGACCAAGCGTGCGCGACGTCGAAGCAGAAGCCGGCATCGGGCAGCTCCGCGAATGCGGCTTCGAGCTCTCCCCTGGTTCGACCACCCACCTTACGTGCGTCCATGTTCTCGAGCAGGAGCTTGTGACCCAACCTCCTGTAAGGCTCGAAGTCCTCGATCGTGTCCGGGTGCATGACGAACGCATCCGCCCTGGGGGCCAGTCGACTCAGCTCGAAGATCAGCTGCTCCTCGTCCATCTCCCGACCCTTCGACGGGCCGTGGATGCTGATGTAGCGAAAGGGAAGGTTGGGAGTGCGACTCAGGTATGCGGCCAAAGACGGCAGCTCTCTCTCGGACAGAGCCGACAGCTCGATCGCAAACGAAGAGACCTCCCATGCTGCTTTGACCTGAGCGTCCCAATCGCCACGAAGTTGCTCCATGTATCCAGTTGAAGCTCCTATCGGGTGATGGCGAGAGACAATCGATTCATCGTAATGACGTCTGGTCGCTAATCCCATCGAGTCGAAACTACCAATTGAGAGGGACGATCAGGGGAGGTACGTACCAAGCAGAGAAGGTGCTTATAGGAATGGGTAGTGCTTGTGGCTTTGCGGTCCATCAGTACGTGCAGCAACAGCGCCGGCAAGCGTTGCTGCTTGAGCAACGCAGACCAGCAGCCCCGACGCGAGCCCCTCGGCGAAGCCCCTTCGCAGCAAGCCGAAGTAGAAGGATGGGGAGCCATAGCCACGTTCAGGGTCAGTGCTGCGGTAGCGCACAGCGCCTCGGCCGTAGCGGTACTGCTGGCGCAGGAAGGCCCTCCAGTCGGAGCCGGTCGTGTGGACCGCTACCGCCTCGGGCACCAGCAGCGGGCGGGCACCCCTACCGGTCGCTCGCTCGGCCCAGTCGCGGTCCTCGCCGGCGGCGGCGGGGAAGGACTCGTCGAAGGGGAGCTCCTCCATCAGGGAGCGGGTGCAGGCCAGGTTGGCGGTGGCGGCGAAGCCGGGGGAGGCGGTGCCGGGGGTTGAGGCTTGTTGTTGGAGGTAGCTGACGATTGCTTCCCAGGCGCGGTCGGCGGGGGTGGCTTCGTCTCCCATGGTCACGGGGCCGGAGGTTGCTCGGGCCTGGCCGGCGAGGATGGGGGTGGCAAGGGTCTCTGCCCAGGTCGGGGTCGGCTCGCAGTCGTCGTCGGTGAAGCAGACGATCTCGCCTCGGGAACGGCGTACTCCCTCGTTGCGCGCCCAGGCCGGGCCTCGGCCGTCGGCGTCTTCGACGACGACGATCTCCACCGAAACGGACTGGGCTTCCAGGGCCGCCAGGCAGCGGCGCAGCAGCTGGGGGCGTTCGCGCGTCGGGACTACGACGGAGATCCGCGGTCTCTCGTCGGTCATCAGCCCAGGGCGTCGAAGACGGCGTCTCGGGGGTCTCCGTCGGCCTCGCGCAGCGCTGCTCGGACCTGGGCGATCGCCTCGCGGCCGTCGAGGCCGTCGATCGCGGCGATGCCCGCCGCGTCGAGGATCGGGTGCGATTGCCGCGCCGCCCGGGGGTCGGGCTCGCCGAGGTAGGCGATCGTGGTCGAGTCCTCGGTCGCCCGCCGGGCGTTGGCGCCGACCCGGGCCAGGGTCCAGCGGCCGTCGGAGCCGGCGGCGTCGAGGCAGACGACCCGCAGCGCCGGCTCCGCCCCCCCCTTGCCCTGCGACGCCTGCTCGCGGGCTTCGTCGCACAGGGCCCGGCCGGCCTGGGCTTCGTCGCCCCGCAGCGGGGCGCTGACGTAGACGGTGGCGGTCGCGTCGTCGCCCAACCCGCCTTCTCCGCCGCAGCCCGCCGCCATCCCGGCCAGGCCCAGCAGCAGCAGCAGCAGGGCGGCCAGGCGCCGCCTAGCCAAAGAAGACCTCTGCCTCCTCGTACATCGACGGCGGCACCGTCTTCAGCTCCGCCGTCGCCTCGCTCAGCTCGACCAGCTCGATCTCGATGCCGCGGAGGGCCGCCATCTTGCCCCAGTCCCCGGCGTCGGCGGCGTCGATCGCGTGGAGGCCGAAGCGGGTCGCGAGGACGCGGTCGAAGGCGGTCGGGGTGCCGCCGCGCTGGACGTGGCCGAGCACCGTCGCCCGCGCCTCTTTGCCGGTCCGGCGCTCGATCTCGCCCTCGAGCCAGTGGCCGATCCCGCCGAGGCGGGCATGCCCGAAGGCGTCGACCTTCTCCTCGTCCGCTTTCGAGGTCCCGTCGACGGGCTCGGCC
>DASZDI010000246.1:0-2593 GCA_035942135.1 Solirubrobacterales bacterium
GACGCTATCCGCTCGGCCAGGCGGGATCGACTAGCCTGCCGCGCCCGTCGTGTCCCTCCAGGCCAACAAGGACCTCGTCCGCCGCTTCTACCGCGAGGCGATCAACGAGCGCGACTCCGGCGCCTGCGACCGCCTCCTCACAGAGGACTTCGTCCACAACGGCGAGGCGCGCGGCCGCCGCGGCCAGCGCCGGGCGGTCGATTACTTCCTCGCCGCCTTCCCCGACCTCCGCAACGAGATCGAGCTGCTCCTCGCCGAGGACGACCTCGTCGCCGCCCACCAGCGCTGGCGCGGCACCCATCGGGGCGAGTTCCTCGGCGTCCTGGCGACAGGCAAGCGCGTCGAGTTCACCTCGACGGCCGTGCTGCGCCTGCGCGACGACCTGATCGCCCAGGCCTGGGACGAGCTCGACGTCGCCGGCCTGCTGACCCAGCTGCGCTCCTAGCCTGATCCGCGGCTTGCGCGGTTCCGTAACGTTTCCGTGGAGGAAACGACGATGAGCCGACTCGGAAAGCTGATGGAGACGTTGCACCCGGAGAAGACGAAGATGGTCGCCGCGGAGGAGGCGCTGCCGGGGCGCAGCGAGCGCCCCTTCGAGGTGCCCGCCACCCACGCGGTGCTCGGCACCCCGCTGGAGCCGCCGTTCCCGGAGGGGATCGAGGTCGCCTACTTCGCGCTCGGCTGCTTCTGGGGGGCGGAGCGGTTGTTCTGGAACCTCGACGGCGTCCACACGACGGCGGTCGGCTACATGAACGGGACCACGCCGCACCCGACCTACGAGGAGGTCTGCTCGGCGAAGACCGGCCACGCCGAGGCGGTGCTGGTCGCCTTCGACCCGGCGAAGGTCTCCTACGCCGACCTGCTCAAGGTCTTCTTCGAGGAGCACGACCCGACCCAGGGGATGCGCCAGGGCAACGACGTCGGCACCCAGTACCGCTCCGGCATCTACTTCTCGAACGACGCCCAGAAGGCGACGGCGGAGATGGCCCGCGACGCCTACGACCAGGCGCTGCGCGCCGCCGGGCGGGAGCCGGTGACGACCGAGGTCGAGCCCGCCGGGCCCTTCTACTACGCCGAGGACTACCACCAGCAGTACCTGCACAAGGTGCCGAACGGCTACTGCGGCCTGGCCGGGACCGGCGTCGCCTGCAGCATCCCCGCTGCCGCCTCCTGACCGCGGCGGGGTTCGGGGGGCGCTGCGAATAGCATCCCCGCCTTCGTGGCACCCTCCTTCGGCTCCTACATTGCCGGCTGCCTCGCCCTGATCGGCATCGTCGAGGCCCTCGGCCTCGGCGGCTACTGGCTGCGACGCTGGATCGTGCCGGAATTCACCGGCGCCCTGGCGCGGCTGGCCGAGCTCACGCTCGCGGTCGCCCTGCTCGTCGTCTGCCTGCAGGTCCTCGGCTCCCTCAGCCTTCTCTACTTCGGCTGGATCGTCGGCCTCTGCGTCGCGGTCGGGCTCGGCGCCGCCTGGCTCGGCCGGGCGAGGGCCGTCGGCCACGGGCGCGAGGTGGCGGCGCCGCGGGTGGAGACGATCGCCCTGCTGATCGCCGTCGGCGTCGCCTCCTTCACCGTCGCCGAGTGGACCTTCCCGACCCAGTCGAGCCTCGACTTCGGCATGTTCGGCGGCGACACCACCTGGTACCACATGCCGTTCTCGGCCTTCATGGCCGAGGAGCACTCGACGGTGCCGCTGCACTTCACCGACCCGCTGCGCCTCGCCGCCTGGTTCTACCCGGCCTCGACCGAGCTGATCAACGCCGCCACGATCGTCCTCTTCGAGAGCGACTGGCTGGCGCCGCTGCAGAACCTGATCTGGCTGCCGATCGCGCTGCTCGCCGCCTGGTGCATCGGACGCCCCTACCGGGTCGGGCCGGCGACCCTGGTCGCCGCGGCGATCATCCTCGACGCCGGGGTGATGATCGAAACGCAGCCTGGCGAGGCCCGCAACGACATCATGGGCCTCGCCTTCCTGCTCGCCTTCGCCGCCTTCCTGATCAACGGCCACCAGCGGCGGGCGCCGGTGGCGGGGGCGGTGCAGGACGCGCCCGAGCGCAACGCGCCGCTGCTCGACAAGGGGCCGCTGGTGATGGCCGGGATCGCCGCCGGGCTCGCGGCCTCGGTCAAGTTCACCTTCCTCGTCCCGGTCGCCGCGATCGCGATCGGCGTCGTCCTCTTCAGCGGCCGGGGGCGGCGCTGGACCACGGCCTGGGTGATGGGCGTGCCGATGCTCGTGGTCGGCGGCTACTGGTACCTGCGGGCGGCGATCAAGACCGGCGGCAACCCGATCCCGATCACCAAGTTCGGGCCGCTGAACCTGCCCAAGCCCGACCAGATGCCGCTCGACCCGCGACCGCGCTTCGCCGTCGCCGACTACATCACCGAGCCGACGATCTACCGCCGCTGGTTCTTCCCCGAGCTGGAGAACGCCTTCGGGCCGCTCTGGCCGCTGATCCTGATCTGCGCCGTCTCCGCCGCCGTCTACATCGCCTGGCGCTCGCGCAACAAGATCCTGCGGGTGATCGCGGCCGCCTCGCTGCTGACCGCGGTCGTCTACGTCTTCACGCCGCTGACCGCGGCCGGGCAGGAAGGC
>DASZDI010000247.1:0-5983 GCA_035942135.1 Solirubrobacterales bacterium
CTACCAGGCTGCGCCACGCCCCGACGGGGCCAGTGTAAGCCGCAAAGAGGGCGCCGGCCGGGGAGTTCGGGGCGAACTGTTCAATCTCCGCGCCGAAGCGGCTTCCGAAGCGGTCATGCGAGCGCTCCTTCGAGCGGGCGGCTACCGGCGTGCGGTCGCTCGAGGCGGCCGAGGTTGAGCAGCCGCCGGCGGGCGGCGTCCTTGGAGGGATGGCCGTAGCGGGACATCACCAGGGCGCCGCCGTCCTCGTGGCCGAGCATGACGCTGACGTCGAAGTGGCTCGCGCCCGCTTCGAGCAGGGCGGTGGCGCAGAAGTGGCGCAGGTCGTGGAAGCGGATCGGGCGGACCCCGGCCGCCTGTCGGGAGGCGGAGGTTCCCGAGGCGTCCCGGACCGCCTTCCAGTGGTAGTGGAGGCTGCCTTTGCCGAGGGGGAGGCCGCGGGGGGTGTGGAAGACGAGGTCGGAGCCGGCCCGGCGGGGGACGCGGTCGAGGACCCGGGCCCGCTCCAGCAGCGGCACCGCGCGCTCGCGGCCGTTCTTCGGCGGGCCGTAGGAGCCGTCGTCCTTGCGCGCCCGCCGCACCCGCACCCGCTCCGGCTCGAGGTCGGACCAGCGCAGGGCCTGGACCTCGGAGGAGCGCAGCCCGGTCCAGGCACAGAATTCGACCAGGGCGCGGAACTCCGGCCCGTAGCCGCCGAGCACCGAGCAGGCCGCCAGCAGTCGGTCGAGCTCCTCCAGGGAGGGCGGCGCGATCGTCGCGCGGGCGGCGCGGGGAAGCCGCAGGCCGGCGAAGGGGTCGGTCTCGACCAGGCCGACGTCGCGCGCGTCCTCGTACATCGCGGCGACGACCTTGGAGAGGTTGCGCGGCACCCCGAGCGCCCAGGCCCGCGCCGCGGCACGGTCGACGTCGGCGAGCAGCGCCTCGCCGAAGTGCGCGGCGAAGGAGCGGGCGGCCCGGGAGTAGAGGCGGCGGGTGGAGACGGCCTCGCGCGGCCACTCCCGCAGCCAGCGGGCGGCGAACTCCGCGCAGCTTTCCGGCGCGCCGCCGCGATCGAGGAGCCCGCGGAGCGACTCCTCCGCCCGCCGCGCCTCGGCCTTCGTCCGCCACGGCCCGCCCGGCACCCAGACCTGGCGTCCCTGGCGCTGGAACTTGGCGACCCAGCGGTCGCCGCGCTTGAACTGGCTCACGAGAGGACGGCCTCCACCTCGCTGCGGCGGTAGCGGTTCTGACCGCCCACCCGCAGGTGCGGCAGGCCGAGCCTCGTCACCG
Organism: Solirubrobacterales bacterium; assembly: GCA_035942135.1. Lineage (GTDB taxonomy): Bacteria > Actinomycetota > Thermoleophilia > Solirubrobacterales > 70-9 > VAYN01. The sequence goes on from DASZDI010000247.1 coordinate 1,270, forward strand.
TGCGGACCGAGATCCGCAGCTCCCGCGCCAGCTCGCTCTTGGTCAGCCACGGCTCGCTCATCGCGCCTCCCGCGGCCCGAGCTCCCGCTCGCTCACGATCTTCGCCCCCGCGTAGCCGAGGGGAAGCAGGGCGCGACTGACCAGGGCCTCGCAGCGCCGGCAGGGCGAAGGGCTCGAGCGGTCGACCAGCAGCAGGCTGCCCTCCCTCTCCCCCACCGGCTCCAGGGCCTCCAGCCAGCTCCGCAGCTCCGGGCCGAGCAGACCGAGACGGGCCTGAGCGTTCTTCCACGCGCTCCTCGCCTTCTCCGTCGCCGCCGCGGGCGCGGAGACGCTCACGCCCCGCCACCGGCACCCGGGCCGCGGCGAGCGCCGCCGATCACCTGCAGGGGATTGCAGGCGATCGTCGCTTCCTCCAGCCGTCGGCTCCCGCTCGGAGCGGGGCGCCGCCGCAGGTGCAGCGAGCGCCCGACGAGGACGCCCAAGCCTCCTCCGGCGATGATGCAGATGATCTCCATCAACACGAATTCCCCTCCCTTCCTGCCACAGGTTTGACTAAAAATGTTTCAGATAGACCTTTTATATCCCAGTTTTACTCGTATATAGGCTCAGTGGACATTTCGGTATCCCGAAATGCCCGTAACTTGCGGTAATGGCAATGAGCGACATCGGCCGCCGCATCCGTGCGGCGCGGGCTTACGGCGGCTTCCGCAATCGGGCCGCCCTGGCCGAGCGCCTCGAGCTCAGCAAGGAGACGGTGCAGCGGATCGAGGGCGGCCGGCGCGAGGTGAAGCGCTCGGAGCTGCTGGCGATCGCCGAGGCCTGCGAGGTGCCGATGTGGTTCCTCGAGGAAGGCTGGGAGGGATGGGAGCAGGCGACAAACGGTCCCGCCGAGGACCCGGCCCCGCACCGACCTCAGGACCTGCGACGCCTGGGGATGCGCGAAAAGCGCTCCGAATCGGCCTGAGGCGCTACCTCACCAGGTACAGCGGCGGCGGCTCCTCGTCGCCTTTGGGCGGCTCGGCGCTCTGGGGGTCGAGGCGACGGTGCAGCTCCAGCCGCGTCTGGCGGAAGGACACCGTCTCGGCGTCGGCGTCGAGGTCGTGCAACGCGCACAGCGCGAAGTAGGCGATTGCCATCCAACGCTCCCTCTCGAATTGAGATCCGCCCATTCCTGCCCCCGGAACATATTTGGCCGATTTCCCCAGGAATTGGGGCGAAAGCTTCGCACGAACAGCTTCAAAACTCTCCACCGAGTTAGAAGTTTCTCTGTAATTAATTTCAGTAAACGCGCGCCACACAGGTCACATCGGACCGTGAGCGGGTCTTCAACGCGACGGCCCCTCCGTCGGCCTGACTGTCACCGTTGTTGGGCGCGGTGTTCCCCTCCCCCGTCGCGATCGAGCCGCCGCTGGGACGGGCCATCGCGGTGCCGATGTGCTCGCCGCCCCAGAAGACGAGGACGTCGCCCGGCTCGGCCTCCTCGAAGGCGACCTCGCGGACCCCGTTCCGGCCCGCCCGGGCGTCGGCGATGATGCTGGGGCCGTAGGGGAACCAGGTGGTCGCCTGCGATCCCCCCACCGCCTTCGCCGCGTAGCCGGCGAAGCAGCCGCACCAGGGCTGGGCGTGGAGGCCGAAGTAGGACTGCCACCGGTCGACCAGCTTGCCGGTGTTGGAGCTGCCGACCTCGTGGACGCCGTCGGCGGCCATCTCGCGGATGTAGTCGACGGCGGCGCCGGGGCCGTCCGCGTGGGCCTGGCGCAGGGCCTGGACCTTGCGCCGCCGCAGGCGCTCCCGAGAGCGGTCGGCGGGCGAGCGCTTGCGCGGGTTGCGCAGGACCCGCTGGGCCCAGCGGCTGAGCCGCGGCTTCGACCCCGAGGTCTCGGCCAGCCGCCGGCCGGAGAGGCCGAGGACCCAGCCGAGGAAGGCGCAGGCGTGGAGCGTGCGCGGGCCGAACTGCCCGTCGACCGCGACCTGGCGCCAGGAGAGTCGGCGGTGGGCGAGCTCGTCGTTGACCCGCTCCTGCAGGGCGCGGACGTCGGCGCCGTGGGCGAGCGGCGAGACCAGGTGCAGGCCTCGGTGCACGGCAGAGCCGTGACTTGCGTTCATGGTGCCCCCTTTCGTCGCCGCCTCGCGGCGGCAGGGTCAGTGAGTCAGCTCTTGCAGCGCGAAGAGCAGGAACGGGGTGGCGGCGGAGAGCACGAAGAGCGCTCCTTTGAGCATCGCCGCGCCTTTTTCGAGGCCGCTGACGCGACCGTTGGTGAGGCGGGTCTGTTCGCGTACCTCGCGGACGTTTTCCCGCACTTCGTCGACGTCTTCTTTCAGTGACATGTGGACCGAGTCGAGCTTGCGGTCGAGGTTGAACACCTGGACCGCGATCACCGAGGTCTCCTCGTTGTTCATCGTCTCCTCCTCGCCACTCAGGAACCCAGTCCCCTCGCCATCAGCTGCACCCCCAGGCGTTCCAGGAGCGCTTCCATCGAGTCCGGCGGCGCGTCGAGGCTGATCGTCACCGAGCGGCTCGAGCGCGAGCGCGAGGCGCTGACGATGTAGCGGTCGCCGGGGATCGAGGAGTCGACGAACTCGATCAGGTCGCCGGAGCGGACGCAGTAGTAGGGCCAGAAGAGGCCGTGGTCGTCTTCGACGTAGCCGTTCAGGGTCGCCTCGCCGGAGCCGTCGAGGAGCTTGGTCTGTTCGAGGAAGCGCTTGCCGGTTTCGATCGCGCCGAGCCTGGTCGCCACCGAGTTCATCGCGATTTTCGTCCAGCGGCGCAGGCCGGGGACCTGGTTGGCGGGGTTGAGCGGGTCTTCGTCGATCAGCGCCGAGCTGGTGACCGCGTAGCCGGAGCCGGTCGGGGCGACGACCTTCTGCGTCCCGTCGACGTCCGGGTACTGGACGAGCACGCCGTTGAAGACGCGGTCCATCGACGGCCCGGTCTCCTTCAGCTGCGCCGGCCGCACCCGCGCCCGCCAGCGTTTGCGGCCTTCCCGTTCGCCGCGGGGGTTGAGGTAGAAGGTGGGGCCTTCCTGCCCGTGCCAGACCGCCCACTCGCTGAGCTCGAAGCGGTTGGCCTGGTCGATCATGTCGGCGACCGTGGTGGAGTCTTTGAACACCAGGTGCGGGATCGGGAACCCGGTCGGCCGGATCGTCCCCCGCGAGCCGGTGCTGAAGGTCAGCTGCGGCGCCCATTTCGCGATCGCGTAGGCGATCACGTCGGAGGCGAGCAGCCCCGCTTCGGGAGTGCTGCTGTTGCGGACGGTGAGGCCGTGACGGCCGTAGACCGCGATGTTGCGCCACTGCGCCTGGGTGTCCACGGCGCCGGTGACTTCCCCGGTATAGCCGTGGTAGATCTGCAGCCAGCGCATTCCCGCCGGGATCAGGTCCACGTCCACTTCGGCCACCGAGGAGGCGGCATTGTGCTCGTGCACGATGCTCCAGGAGGTGGAGATGTCGTCGGTGTTGGCGACGATCCGGGTCAGCCAGTTGGCGCTCGGGGTCATGTTTTTGACGTTGACGTAGCGGTGGTCGACCCGGCCGAGTTCGATCCCGTTGGCGTCGTACCAGTTCTCGACGGCATCGGTGCCGGCGGCCATTTCGGTGAAGCTGTGCATCAGCGCGGGCCGGGCGTTGCTGCCGTTGGGATCGCCGGCGGGGAGGATCTCCGAGGTGCCGCCGAAGCGCTCGGGGGCGGTGGCGCGGCGGCGCGCGCTCGCCTCCTGCCAGCTCCCCAGGTCGACGTCGCGGAAGATTTCCCGCGCCGACTCGTCGTCGCTGAGGTTGGCCTGGTAGCCGACCGCGGCCGGGTCCATGACGATCTTGTCGCCGGACGTCTGCGGCGCCTGCTGCAGCCGGTATTCACCCAGCTTCATCTGCCCGGCGCCGAACAGCTCGATCCGCGTCCCCCGCTGCATGTCGCCGTAGTCGACGCTCGGCCTGCGGGCCAGGGAGCCGCTCAGTTCCTTGTAGCCCCCCGGCACCGCGTCGGAGTCGGAGAGGTCCTCGATCGCCTGGTCGGGGGCGATCTCGTCCTCGCCCCAGCGGTAGGTGCGGCCGCCGGGGACGGTGGCCAGCATGTACTGGCGCATCGGCGGCTTCTCGCGGACGCGGAGCCGCTTCAGCACCTTGCGCACCCGCAGCGAGAGGGTCGCGGTGGTCGCGCCTTTCGAGGAGGAGAGCGGGATCGCGGTCGTGGCCCGCAGTTTCAGCGTCGAGGTGGCGGAGCCGGCCGCGGGCGAGAGCAGGAGCGTCGTCGGGGCGGTCAAGGAGACGCCGCTGCCGCCGGCGACTCCCGAGGAGGCCTGCAGCGGGACCGTGGCGCGGTAGTAGGGAATCGGCGGTTCGACGTTTTCGACCGTGGTCCCCACCAGTTCGGTCTGGTCGGCCCCGTTGCCGGTTATGTCCAGGCCCGTCTGGGCGGTGGAGGTCTGGTTGAACATCCACATCCCCACCGGTCCTTTTTTCAGCCAGGCCTGCAGCGTCGAGGCGGTGGCGAGTTCTTCCACCTCCGCCTGGGTGAGGACTTTGTTGTACATCGCCGAGGCGGCGTAGAGCCCCTGTAGCTGTTCGGTGTTACCCCACTGCCCGAGCCGTATTTCCTGGGCGAGTTCGGTCGGGTTTTCTATTTCTCCCGTGCCTTCGCCTTTTTGCCACAGTTTGGTGTCGAGCCTGTAGATGTACAGTTTCGCTTTGGCTTTTCCGCTCGCCTTGGTGGCGGCGA
>DASZDI010000248.1:0-3127 GCA_035942135.1 Solirubrobacterales bacterium
CATTGGATCAGGATCGTCACCAGCGTCTCGCCGTCCTCTTCGGCGAAGGTGGCGGTGTTGAGGGTCGCGTTCGCCTCGGCCTCCTCGGCTGAGCCCGGGGCGCCCTCGAAGACCTCGGTGCTGACGATCTTCTCGTCGGGGACGATCTCGCGGTACTCGCCGTGGAAGGCGACCTCCTGGCCGTTGTCGGCGTCCATCGCGTAGCGCCAGCGGCCGCCGACCCGCAGATCGATCTCCATCTCCTTCGCCGTCCCGCGCCGCGCCGTCCACCAGCGGGCGACCAGCTCGGGGGTGGTCCACGCCTTGTAGACGAGGTGCCTGGGTGCGTCGAACCGGCGGGTGATGAGGATCTGGTCCTCGGCCGGCAGCGTCAGCGCCGCCTTGCGCTCATCGGTCATCGTCATCTCCTTCTTCCTCCTGCTTCAGGTTTTCCAGAACGTCGTCCAGCCGCTCGAAGCGCTCCTCCCAGAGGTGCTGGTAGCGGCCGGCCCACTCGAAGACGGGGCGCAGCGCCTCGGCCTCGAGGCGGTAGAGCCGCCGCCGCCCCTCCTCTCGCACCTGCACCGCCCCGACCTCGCGCAGCACCCGCAGGTGCTTCGAGACCTGCGGCTGGCCGAGCTCGGTCAGCTCGACCAGGTCGTTGACCGGCCGCTCGCCGGCGGCGAGGAGGTCGAGGATCTGCCGCCGCCGCGGCTCGGCAACGGCGTTGAAGGCATCGGCGGTGGTCGGCATTCGACTCATGCCGAGCATCATATACCCATATGGGAATATGTCTAGCGGGCGGCTGCGGGAGCTACTCGCGCTGCTTGCGCTTGCGTTTCTCCCCGCCGGGCTCCGCTGCGGAATCGCCCTCGTCCCAGCCCTCCTGCGGCTCCAGTTCCGCCGCGGCCTTCTCGCCGGGGGTGGGCCAGGGCACGGCTTCGCCGGTCTCCCAGGCGGGCGGTTTGCCGCCGGGGACCTTGCCGAGGATCAACAGGCCGAAGTAGATGAACCAGATCAGGGTGAAGAGGAGCAGGCCGAGCAGCGCGGCGATGCCGAGCGCCATCCCCAGCGATCCCCAGAAGCGAGGCAGGAGCCCCGTCCGCATCGCCCAGAGGCAGGCATAGAAGAGGACGACGGCGAAGCCGAGGGCGCCGGCGATACCGAGCCCGGCGGCGACGGAGGTGAGCGAGGCGTCCTTCTGCGCGTTCGAGGCGGCGTCGTCTTCGACCTTGCGGTCTTCGCAGGCGGCCAGCGCCGACTCGCCTTTCCCGGGCTCGAACTCCTCGGCGAAGGCCTCCTCGCCTTCGTCCTCGCGGTCGGCTGCGCACTCCTCACGCGCCTCCTCCTTGGTCAGCGTCGGCTTCGCCTCGCCGGAGACGAAGCGGTCCGCGGCTTCCTGGCGGGCGCCGACGTTGAGCCCGGAGGAGACGGCGAGGAAGAGCGGCGCGACGATGACGAGGCCGATCAGCTGCCGGCGCACCCCCTCGCTGCGAGCCTGCGCGGCGCGGAAGAGGTAGACGAGCGGGAAGGTGAGCAGCGCGAAGGAGGCCGCCTGCAGCAGGCCGGAGAACAGGACCGAGCTGCCGTTCTCGTCGACCGAGCGGAGGATCTCCGCCTCGCCCGTCCCGCTCACCGAGCTGACGAAGCCGGAGGCGATCATCAGGGCCACCGCCAGGAACGTCGCCAGCGCGACCGGCAGCGCCTGACGCGACTCCCTCTCTCGGGTCTCGGCCGTGCTCACTGAGCCGTACGCTATCGGGCATGAGCCAGGTCGAGAGCCCCCGTGTCGTTCCCCTCGAGGCGGGGGCCGGTCCGGAGAACCCTCCCTGCCCGGCCTGCGACGAGCCGCTCTTCGGCTGGATCGGCGAGAAGCCGGGCCTGGCCGGGACGGTGCGGCGCTGCGAGAGCTGCGGGCTCGGCGTCGTCGGCGCGCCGGAGGGGCCGGAGGCGGCACTGCGCGAGCTGGACTCGCTGGGGGAGGACGGCGTCCTGCGGATCGTCGACCGCGCCAGCTTCGCCTGCGCGCTCGGCGGCGCCGGCTGGTTCGGCCTGCGCCGGCGGGCCGGGTACTACTTCACGCTCGAGTCGGTCCGCCGCCTGGTCGCCCACCGCGACCAGGTCGTCAAGTCGCGCCGCTGGCTGCCGGGAGAGAGCCTGCTCGCCACCTGGCAGACGCTCCTCAATAGCGTCACCTTCGGCCACAACGTCGCCCTCGGCGCCTTGCGCGGGGCTCCGGCGATGCGGGCGCCGGAGAAGTGGCAGCGGGGGATCGACATCCTCGCCAGCGGGGCGCTGGGACTGCCGGCGCTCCTGATCGCCATCCCGATAGAGCTGACGGCGTGCCTCTTCCGCCGCGGGGCGGTCTACGAGCTGCGCCTCGAGCTGCTCTAGCCGGGCGGCTTTAGCTCAAGCCTTCGCGGGCCTCGCGGACCAGCGTCACGGCCTCGGGGAAGAGGACGCGGATCGCGTCGCGGACCTGCATCGCCTGTTCGTCGGCGTTGCCGGTCAGCTCGAGCCGGCCGATCGAGGCGACGGTCATCTCGACCGCGAGCTTGATCGCGTTGTCGGCCCAGGCGACGCGCTGCGAGGACTGCATCTGCTCGGAGAGCTCCTCCATGCGGGCGCGGAACTCCTCCGGGTCGCCGAAAAGGTTGAAGCCCTCCATCACCTTGCATGTAAGCAGACCCGTCACACCGTCGACCCGGAATCTTTGCTTTCCGCGCGCCACGCGTGCGCCCGGCCGATCTAGCGTCGGCGCCATGAGGACGCGAGGGGGCAGCGAGCGGGGATCGGCGAGCGTCGAGCAGGCCGGGCTGGCGGGGCTGATCGCGCTGCTCCTGGTCGCGGCGGTCTCGGCCGTCGCCGCGGGCGGGGAGATCGACGCGGGGCGCAGCCTCGCCGGGGCGATCGGCAAGCGGATCGCCTGCGCGCCGCGCCTCCCCGACGCCTGCCGCCATCACCCGCTGACCCCCGCCTACGGTTGGCCCCTGGCGCGGCTGGCGCGAGCGCTGGCGCCTGCGCCCGAGGCCCGGCCGGGGCCTTCGGGGCTGCCGCTCGTCCCGGTCGACTTCCGCCGCTGCCGCCGCGAGAGCTGCGCCGTCGCCGCCGGCCCGCACCTGACCGCCTCCGGCCGCCGCACCACCGC
>DASZDI010000249.1:0-2791 GCA_035942135.1 Solirubrobacterales bacterium
GCGGGTGCGCAGGTGGTCGACCCAGCGCCCGCCGCGGTCGGGGCGCTCGACGCGGGCGACGAACGACGGCATGACCGCCTTGACCGCGTCGAGGATCCAGGCGCCGTAGCGCTGCGCCTCGGGGAGCGGGTGGGCGAGCAGGTCCTCTTCCGATCCGTCGACATGGATCAGCTCGACCGCGGGGGCGTCGTTGCCCTCGGCCCGCCGGTCGAGGCCGAGCCGGGCGACCCAGCGCTCGGTCTGCTCGCGGCGTCGCTCCAGGTAGGAGATCCACTCGCCGCCGCGGTCGGGGCGGTCGACGCGGGAGACGAAGCTCGGCATCACCTGCTTCAGCTCGGCCAGGATCATCCCGCCGTAGTTGCGCGCCTCCGGCAGCGGCGAGGCCATCAGCCGCATGATCAGCTGCTCGTAGGCCTGGCCGGAGGCGTAGATGCCGACGTGGCTGAGGGTCGCGGCGGGAAGCAGGCCGCGCAGCAGGTCCAGCGCCTTGGCGCGGATCGAGCGCCGCCAGGCGCCCTCGGGCTCTTCCCCCCGCGGCCAGCGCTCCGCCGCCCACGCCTCGACCTCGGCCAGCGACCGCGAGTAGATCGCGAAGACCTCGTCCATCGCGGCGCGGAACTCGGGACCGAGCTCCTCGTCGCGGTAGAAGCGGTAGCCGCCTTCGGGCAGCGGCTTGTCGTAGGGGATGTAGCGGGTCGACTGCTCCAGGTAGGAGGCGAGGCGGCCGCGCTGGAGCGCCTTGGTGAGGATGTTGGACACCCACTCGCAGGCGACGTGGGCACCGCCGAGCTGGGCGATCGAGTCGTCGCCGTAGCCGACGAAGATGCGCTCGTAGAGCTGCGCCGCGCGCGCTCCCTCCTCCTCGTCGAAGGGCCGCCCACCGGCCGGGGCGTCGGCCGCGAACTCCTCCAGGTAGAGCCGCCGCACCGTCCCGGAATATCGCGAATAGCGGGCAAAAAGCGCGCCCTTGACGGTCTCCGGCAGGTTGACGAGGGCGAAGACGGGCCGGTCGAGGTTAGTGAAGTGAGGGGCGAGAAGCGCCCGCTCCTCGGGGGTGAAGTCTTCGACCGGGTAGCGCATCGGGCGCATCGTAGTGAGGCTGTGAGACGGGGCGGGTGCAGCGACGTACTCTGTGCTGATCGGTCAACCTGTCAAATCCCCGAGAGCCCCCACGGAGGCCCTCAGCTCCCCCGACGGTCGGCGGCTGGTGCCGCTCGGCGCCGCCTACCTGCTCGCCGCCCTGTTCGCGATCGCGCTCGGGCTGCTGGCGCCGCTGATCTTCGGCCACTTCTCCCGGCGCGAGGAGACGATCCTCGCCGTCGCCGAGGCTGCCTGCCTGGCCGCGGTCGCGGCCGGGATCCTCCTCCTGGTCCGGCGCCTGCGGACCAGCAACGAAGCCCTCTGGGTGCTGGCGCGCCGCGACGAGCTGACCGGGGTGGGGAACTACCGCGCCCTGCACGAGCGGCTCGCGGCCGAAATCTCCAGGCACGAGCGGCACGGGCGGGAGTTCGCCCTGGTCGTCCTCGACCTCGACGGCTTCAAGCAGGTGAACGAGCGCTACGGGCACCTGGAAGGGGACCGCCTGCTGGCCGAGGTCGGCGGCTCCCTGCGCAAGGAGGTGCGCGGCGAAGACTCGGTCTTCCGCCAGGGCGGCGACGAGTTCGCGGTGATCGTGCCCGAGGTGAACGCCGAAGAGGCCGAGGAAGTGACGAAGCGGCTCCGCGGCCGCATCTCCCTGCGCGGTTTCGGCAGCGACGAGATGCGCCCGATCACCGCCTCGACCGGGTACGCGATGTACCCCGTCGACGGGAGGACGATCGACGAGCTGCTCGGCGTCGCCGACGGCGACCTCAGCGGCGCCAAGCAAGAGGCCCGCACACGCGGCGCGATCTAGCGGCGGACTAGGCCTGGGCCGCGGGCGGAGCGGCCATCAGCTCGACCCGGTGGCCGCCGGGGGCGAGGGCGAGGGCGCGCGGCTGCCCCCAGTGCTCGCTTCTGGGCACGACCTCGAAGCCGCGCCCGCGCAGGCGCTCGAGCGCCCACTCGTAGTCGTCCACGACCACCGCGAGGTGCCCGGGCGAGGGGACGGTCGGTTCCTCGGCAGGCATCAGGTGGACCTGCGTCCCGCCCCGCTCGAGCCAGGTGTACTCCCGCAGCGTCTCCGGCGGCTCGACCCGCACGAACCCGAGCAGCTCGAAGAAGCCGGCCGTAGCCTCGACGTCGCCGGGCGCGACCTCGATTCCGACGTGGTGGAGCATGACCGAAGAATTTACACAGATGAGTCAAAGATGTATGTTTTTGTCTGCTACCGTGGCCGCATGGAGGCAGCATTGGCAGCGAGGGAGGCAGAGATGACGGAATGGAACGACGGACGCCTCGACGAACTCAGCAAACGGGTCGAAAACGGTTTCGCCGAGGTGCGCGAAGAGTTTCAGCGAGTCGATCGCAGATTCGAGCAGATCGATCTCAGGTTCGACGCCTTGCATCAACTACTGATCCGGATGGCCTGGACCTACGGCATCGGGATGCTGGCTTTTGCCGGAGCCCTCCTCGGTTTGATCGCCGCGAAGTTCTGATCAAATCAGTAGCGATCCGAGTGCCGCGACTACGACGATTGCGGTCGACCAGGTGACGGCCTCGGCGGTGATCTCCATATCGAGGCCGTAGGCGTGGGCGATGACCAGGGAGTTGAGGCCGGAGGGCATTGCGGAGAGGAGGCGGTAGGCGGCGGGGAGGTCGATCAGGGGGGCGGCGAGGAGCATCAGCAGCGCCGGTACGACGGCGAGGCGGG
>DASZDI010000250.1:0-6266 GCA_035942135.1 Solirubrobacterales bacterium
ACCGTGCGCTGGCCCGGCCACGTCCCGCGTTCGATCGCCGCGGCGGGCTGCTCGGGGTCGCGTCCCGCCGCGACCAGCGCGGCGGCGTTCTGCGCCAGCCGTTTGACGCCCATGTAGAAGACGAGCGTGCCGGGGAAGCGCGCCAGCCCCGGCCAGTCGATCGCGCTCTCGGCCTTGGTCGGGTCCTCGTGGCCGGTGACGAAGGCCACCGCCGAGGCCTCGTCGCGATGGGTGACGGGGATGCCGGCGTAGGCGGTGGCGGCGACGCCCGCGGTCACTCCCGGGACGACCTCGAACTCGACCCCCGCCGCGCGCAGCGCTTCGCCCTCCTCGCCGCCGCGGCCGAAGACGAAGGGGTCGCCGCCCTTGAGGCGGACGACGCTGCGGCCCGCCCGCGCGGCCTCGATCAGCCGCTCGCCGATCTCCTCCTGCGGGACCGAGGGAACCCCGGGCTGCTTGCCGACATAGACGAGCTCGGCGTCCTCGCGGGCGCCGGCGAGCGCGCCCGGCGGGATCAGGCGGTCGTAGAAGATCGCGTCGGCGGCGGCGATCAGGGCCAGCGACCGCGCCGTCATCAGGCCGGGGTCGCCCGGTCCCGCCCCGACCAGGTAGACGATCCCGGGCTGCGCGCTCATCGCGTGGTTCCTTTCGCACCGTATGCGTGCATAAGGAACCACGGAATCATGGGGCGCCTCCGAAGGACTCGGCGCGGTCGAGGAGCTCGCGGGCGCCGGCGCCGAGCAGGCGCTGGACAAGTTCGGCGCCGGCGAGGGTCGGCTGCTCGGCGTCCCCCTCGAGGCGGTCGCGCAGCCACTCGCTGCCGTCGGGGAGGCCGACGAAGGCGTCGATCACGATTCGGGCTCCCTCGCAGCGGGCGTGGGCGCCGAGCGGGCTGGCGCAGCTCGCCTCGAGCAGGGCGACGACGGTCCGCTCCGCGGTCAGCTCCCGCATCGTCGTCAGGTCGTTGATCGCCATCACGGCGCCGCTCGTCTCCACGTCCTCGGCCCGCACCTGCAGCGCCAGCGCCCCCTGGCCGGCGGCGGGGACCATCCGCTCGACCGGGATCGCGAAGCCGATCTCCGCCTCGCGGCCGAGCCGGCGCAGCCCCGCCGCGGCGAGGACGATCGCGTCGAGCTCACCCTCGGCCAGCTTGCGCAGGCGGGTGTCGACGTTGCCGTGCAGCTCCTCGACCCGCAGGTCGGGGCGGGTGGCCAGCAGCTGGGCGCGGCGGCGCAGGCTCGCGGTCCCGACCCGCGCTCCCTCCGGCACGTCCTCCAGCGACTCGCCGACCCCGATCCAGACGTCGGCGGGGTCCTCGCGGACCGGCACCGAAGCGATCTCCAGCCCCTCCGGCATCGCCCCCGGCAGGTCCTTGGCCGAGTGGACGCCGAGCTCCGCCTCCCCCGCCAGCAGCACCCGCTCGACCCCCCGCACGAAGCGCGACTTGTCCCCGGGCTCCCCATCGGAGCTCGCCGCAACCAGCTCCGCCCCCCCGATCCGATCAGCAACCCAACCCGCCTGGGTCAGGGCAAGCTTGCTGCTGCGAGTAGCGATCCGGATCATTCAGCGAGCAGGGTTAAGGGGCGATCCCGGTAGGGGTGAAACGTCTTGTACTTTTTCGCCAGCAACCATCGTCGGTAGCCACAGACGCGGCTCGAAAAAGTTAAGTGGAACCCCTACCGGGATCGCTCCGTCTCAACTCGGTCACGTTGTTTCGCGTTTCGCCCTCGGGCTCCGTCTCGACGTCGAGACCGAACAGCTCGCGCAGGGCGCTGACGTAGAAGTAGGCGTCGTCGGACCCGGCCGAGCGGCGGATCCGCACCGTCGGGTCGTGCAGCAGCCGCGAGGCGATCGCCTTCGCCATCGTCTCCAGCCGCTCGCGGTCGGCCTCGCCGAGGCCCTCCCAGCGGCTCTCGTTCTCGGCCAGGACTCGCCGCACCACCTCGTCGCCGCGCTCGCGCAGGGCGGCGATCGTCGGCACCACCTCCAGCGAGGCGAGCCAGCGCTCGAAGCGGTCGAGCTCGGCGTCGATGATCCGCTCCGCCCGCACCGCCTCGGCCTCGCGGCCGCCTTCGTTGCGTTCGACGATCTGCTGCACGTCGTCGATGTCGTGGACGGTGACGCCGCCGATCTCGCGGCAGGCCGGCTCGATGTCTCGCGGGACCGCCAGGTCGATCGCCAGCAGCGGCCGCTCGGCCCGCGCCGCCATCACGTGCTCGAGCCCGTCGCGCTCGACGATGTGGTGCGGGGAGTTGGTCGCGGAGACGACGATGTCGGCGCTCTGCAGCTGCTCGGGCAGCTCCTCGAAGCGGACGGCGCTGCCGTGGAAGCGCTGGGCGAGGCCGATCGCGCGGTCGTAGTGGCGGTTGGCGACGAAGACGGTGGCGACGCCGCGGGCGACCATCGCCTTGGCGACCAGCTCAGCGGTCTCGCCGGCGCCGACGACGAGGACGCGCCGGTCGGAGAGGTCGCCGAGCGTCCGCCGCGCCAGCTCGACCGCGACCGAGGGGACCGAGACGCCCTTCTCGCTGATCCCGGTCTCCTCGCGGGCGCGGCCGCCGGCGGTGAGGGCGCCGCGGAAGAGGCGGTTGAGGATCGGGCCGGTGGCGCCCTCGACCAGCGCCAGCTCGTAGGCGCGTTTGACCTGGCCCTGGATCTCGGCCTCGCCGACGATCATCGAGTCGAGGCCGGCGGTCACCCGCAGCAGGTGACGGGCGGCGTCGCCCGCGCGCAGCGAGTAGAGGTGGCCGAGCAGCTCGGTCGGGCGGATCTCGGCCTGGCGGGTGAGGACGCCGAGGGCGTTCGACTCGGCCTCGACCGGGTCGGAGACGATCAGGTAGAGCTCGGTGCGGTTGCAGGTCGAGATCGCCGCCGCCTCGTGGATGCCGCTCGCCGCGGGCAGCTCGGCGAGGGCGCTGACGGCGCGGCCCTCGGTCAGCGAGAGGCGCTCGCGCAGGTCGAGCGGCGCGGTCTTGTGGGAGACGCCGAGGGCCAAGAGCTCAGGCATCAGGCTCTGACCTCCTCGCGCTGCTCCGCTTTGCGTTCCTCGGCGATTGCCGCGACCTCTCTCAGTTCCTTCTCGATCCGCTGCACTTTCGCCGCCATGATCGCGACGTAGACGACGAGCAGGACCATGAAGACGATGTAGGCGGCGGCGACGTACTTGCCCGCCTCGTCGAACGGCAGGGCGGGGGCGGCGAGGGGCAGGAACATCAGCTCACCTCCGGGGCGATCCGGGAGCTGCCGCCGGAGACCGGCGCATCGAGGGCGCGGCGCAGGCGCTTGACCTGGCCGGAGGCGCTCTTCGCGGTCAGCTCGAACTTGACCAGGGTCACCCAGAGCAGGGCCATCGCCGCCAGCGAGCAGAGGAAGACCAGCATCATCTCCCCGGGCAGGCCGCCGTCGGCGGTGGCGAAGGTGCGGGGGTGGACGAGGCTCTCGGCCATCCGCACGGCCATGAAGTTGAGCGGCACGAAGGCGCCGGCGGTGACGGCGAAGACGGAGGCGTAGCGGGCCTGGCGGTCGCGGTCCTCGATCGCGTAGCGGAAGGGGTAATAGGTCGCGTAGAGGAGGAAGACGATCAGGAAGCTGACCAGGGTCGGCTCGTCCCAGACCCACCAGTGGCCCCAGGAGGCCTTGGCCCAGATCGCGCCGGTGATCAGGACTGCGACGCCGAAGATGACCGAGATGTGGATCGAGACGTAGGACCAGGCGTCCCACTTGCGGTCGTCGCTGCGCAGGTGCAGGACCGCGAAGACGCCGCCGATGATGAAGCCGAGCAGGGCGACCATCGCCAGGGGCACGTGGACGTAGAAGATCTTCTGGATGAAGCCCTGGTCGGCGTCGAGCGGGGCGTAGAAGAAGACCAGCGAGAGCGACAGGGCGAGCATCGCCACGGTGGCGATCGAGAGGGGCTTGAGTCCTTTGCCGTACATGCTCGGAGAGGTGGAGACGGGTGGTGCCGGGTCAGTCCTCGAGGAGGAAGTCGAAGACCGCGTAGCCGACCAGGCTGAAGATCAGATCGTATAGGCCGAGCACCGTCAGCCAGGTGCCGAAGCGGTCGTAGGAGGGACCGCCCAGGGAGAGCAGCGGCTCGGTGGCGCCGGTGGCGGCGATCATCAGCGGCACCGCCAGCGGCAGCAGGACGAGCGGGACCAGGAGGTCGCGGGCGCGGGAGTTGACCGCCATCGAGGAGATCAGGGTGCCGGTGACGGCGAGGCCGAGGTCGGCCAGCAGGAGGACCGCGACCAGGGGGGCGAGCCCGGCGGCGTCGTCGAGGAAGAAGATCGCGAAGATCGGCACCGCGACCAGCTCCAGCGCCAGCAGGTAGACGAGCAGGGCCGCGACCTTGGCGGCGAAGAGGACGCTGCGGTCGATCGGGGCGAGGCGGATCGCGTCGAAGCCGCCCTCCTCGCGCTCGGCGACGAAGAGGCGGTTGATGCCGAGGACGGCGGCGAAGAGCAGCGTCGCCCAGAGGACCCCGGAGGCGAGGCTGCCGGAGAGGCTGGTGCGGTCGAGGCCGAAGCGGAAGACGACGAAGGTGGTGACCGAGAAGAGCGCCATCGCCGGCAGCGACTGCAGGGTGCGCAGCTCCGAGCGCAGGTCCTTGGCGAGGATCGCCGCGAAGGCGGTGCGGGAGGGGGTCACGAGACCACCGCCGTCTCGCCGATGCCGAGGCGGAGCACCTGGTCGGCCTCGGGCAGGTGGCGCTCGGGGTCGTGGGTGACGACGACGCGGGTGCGGCCGGTGCCGGGGCCGATCAGCGCCCGGGCCAGCTCGCGGCCCTCGACGTCGAGGTTGGAGTCGGGCTCGTCGAGCAGCAGCAGCTCGGGGTCGTGGAGGACGCAGCGGCAGATCGAGAGCCGTTGGCGCATCCCGGCCGAGAGCTCGGCGACCCGCTCGTCGGCGCGCCGCTCCATGCCGACGGCGCGCAGCAGCTCCTCGATCCGCGCCTCGGCGGCGGCGACCTCGATCCCGTGCAGGCGGGCCTGGAACCGCAGGTTCTCCCGCCCGCTGAGGTCGCGGTAGAGCAGCGGCTCGTGGCCGAGGTAGCCGATCCGGCCGCGCAGCTTCCACGCCTCGCCCGGCAGCGAGCAGCCGAGCACCACCGCCTCCCCGCCGCTCGGCCGCAGCAGCGTCGCGAGGATCCGCAGCAGCGTCGTCTTGCCGGCGCCGTTTGGCCCGAGGACGACAAGCGAGTCGCCGCCCTGGACCTCGAAGGCGACGCCGTCGAGGGCGGGGCGGTCCCCGTAGTCGCGGCGAAGCGCCGCGACGGCTATCGCGGGCCCGGCCTTCTCCTGCTCAGGCGGCATCGCATCGGATTCTGATGCCTCCCGATCATCTAGGCTGCCGCCGCCCTCGAGCGAGAGGGAGCAACCGGTCATCGATTGGCCATGACAAGGGAGAGTGGATGAGGAAGAGGAATCGGATCGGCGCCCTGGCCGCCGCGCTGGCGATGCTGATCGTGGCGGTGCCGATGGCAACCGCCGACGAGCCCGGCGAGACGGTCAAGGTCAAGTCGACGATCACGATCGGCGCCGCCGGCTACCAGGGCAAGGTCAAGTCGAAGAACCCCAACTGCATCGGCGAGCGGATCGTCGTCCTCAAGCAGAAGGGCAACGGCGTCCTCAGCCGCGTCGAGTCGAAGGCCAACGGCAACTGGAAGGCCGACCTCGAAGAGCTGAACGCCAAGATCAAGCTCCCCGCCAAGGTCTTCGCCGAAGTGAAGCCGATCACCCAGGCCACCGCCGGCCCGATCTACCGCTGCCTCGGCGCCGTCTCGAGGACGGTCGAGATCTCCGGCGGCTGATCCAGCCCGCCGGTGCAATGACCTTCCGGCAGGAGCTGCAAAAAGGGGCCGGGCGTGAGCCCGGCCCCTTCGTCCCGACGTCTAGCGCCAGGCCTTCACCGACTTCGTCAGCCGATGTCGATTTCACTGCTTCCGCTGAGGGTCAGGTTACCCGTGTATGTAGCGGTACTGGTGGTTGTGCTTCCAGCGAACGGGCAGAAAAAGCTGCTGACATCTGTCAAGGAAGCTCCGATGCCGGCAACATCCGCTACCGCATTCACTTTACCGGACGGCGTAGAGTTGGAGAGAGCGACGTTCGACTTGCCGGTGAACGGAGCGATGTGAGCGACGCAAGCGCCACCACCAGCCGTAATTGTCGCATCTTTGCCGGCGGGGCAGACCAGATCGACGGTCGCGTTATTGCCTTCGGCGCCGAGATGGAACAGGTAGTCACAGCCGTTCATGTTGACCGTGGCCG
>DASZDI010000251.1:0-5775 GCA_035942135.1 Solirubrobacterales bacterium
CCCCCCCCCCGCCCGAGGCTCCGTGCCTCCGGCCTCGCCGCTCCAGGAGCGGTTCGCCGTGTTCAGGGGACCTCGCGTGGCGGCAGACGAAGTCCCCGCGAGCCTTCTCCCGCGGAAGATCGCCGCTCAGCTGAAGCTCGACCTGACGGCCTCGCGACTGGCCCTCAGGTATGAGGGGAACGCTGTCTACCTCGTTCCCTCGCCGACCCTGGTGTGTACCTACAGCCGCAGCAACGAGGTCGGTAACTGCTGGCCGATCCCGACGATCGAGTCGGGCCTGGCCACGGCGACGTCGATCTGCGGACTCGGTGGCGGTGCCGACGAAGTCGTCACCTACGGCATCGTCCCCGACGGCGTGACGGAGGTGACGATCCCGCGGGAGAAAGAGCCCGACCGGACGGTAGCTGTCACCGGCAATGTGTACGTGGCTGCCACCAGCGCCAGGCCGCCCCTTCCCCTGCGCCTGACCTTTGTCGAAGACGGCAAACGGGTGGTGCGCCCGACCGGCATCCCACCGGACCTCGCCCGCAAAGGGTGTGGGTCGGGCAGCTAGCGCCCCGCCGTGTCGCCGCCCAGCGTGCAGCGCGCCTGGTAGATCGAGGTGAACCCCGATTCGAAGCCGTTGCGCGCCGCCCGCAGGTAGAGGCGCCAAACCCTCACTCGTTCCGGCCCTGCGAGGCGGGTCGCCTCCGCGAGGTTGTCGTCGAGGTTCTGCGCCCAGTGCTGCAGCGTCTTCGCGTAGTCGGCGGCGAAGTCCTCGACGTGGTGGGTGACGAAGCCTGCCCGTTCCAGTGCCAGCAGGTTGCGGGAGAGATGGAGGGGGGCGGCGTCGGGGAAGACGTAGCGCTCCGAGAAGGCGCCCGCCTCGGCGTCGGTGTGGCGGAGGCGGGCGATGCCGTGGTTGAGCAGGCGGCCGCCGGGCTCGAGCAGCCCGGCCAGGGTCTGCGCGTAGACCTCGATCTGCGAGGCGCCGACGTGCTCGACCATGCCGATGCTGGCGATCGCGTCGAAGCGCTCGCCGCTGCCGGCGAGGTCGCGGTAGTCCATCACGCGGATCTCGACGCGGTCGGCCACGCCCGCCGCCTCGGCCCGCTGCCGTGCCTTCTCGGCCTGCGGCGGCGAGAGGGTGATGCCGACCACGCTCGCGCCGTACTTCGTCGCCGCCCAGAGCGGGAAGCCGCCCCAGCCGCAGCCGACGTCGAGGACGCGCTCGCCCTCCTTCAGCGCCAGCTTGCGGGCGACGGTGTCGAGCTTCTCCTCCTGCGCTTCCTCCAGCGTCTTCTTCTCGCCGCCGCGCCAGATCGCGCAGCTGTAGACCATCGTCGGCCCGAGGAAGAGCTCGAAGAACTCGTTGGAGACGTCGTAGTGGTGGCGGACGGCGCGGGCGTCGCGCTCCTTGCTGTGGCGGCGGCCGCTCGGCCGCAGCTCGGCCGCGGGCAGCGGCGGCGGCTTGACGATCCCGGCGGCGCGCACGGCGCCGAGCAGCAGCGCCCGCTTGTCGGCGCCGTCGAGCGACGGCGGCTGCCAGCCGTCGAGCACCTCGATCACGGCGTCGATGTCGTCGACCTCGAGCTCGCCGCTGACGTAGGCCCGGCCGAGGCCGAGCTGTCCCGGCGCCCGCAGCACGTGGGCGGCGGCGCGGGGCGAGCGGACGCTGAAGACGGGGCCGTCGCCGGAGGTGGAGGGGACGCTGGAGCCGTCCCAGAACTCGATCGTGAAGGGCCGCTCCGGGAGGCGGGACTCGATCTCCCGTCGCAGCGGCGCGGGGTTTGCGAACGGCATCGCCGGGGCAGCCTACAGAGTCGAAAAGAACCCCTTCTGGCTCGACCCCTATCATCGCCGCCATGACCACCGTAGGACCACTTCCCTCAGATATTCAGCCCGTCGAGAACGAGACCCGGGACCGGATCATCACCGGCCTGGTGACGCTGATCCCCTTCATCGCCGTGATCGTCGCCGGCTGGCAGGTATGGGGAAGCGCCCTCAACTGGACCGACGTCTTCCTCTTCCTCGGGCTGTACCTGCTGACCGGGCTCGGCATCACCGTCGGCTTCCACCGCCTCCTCACCCACCGCTCCTTCAAGACCTCCCCCTGGATGCGCGGCCTCTTCGCGATCCTCGGCTCGGCGGCGATCGAGGGGCCGGTGATCTCTTGGGTCGCCGACCACCGCAAGCACCACACCTTCTCCGACGAACACGGCGACCCCCACAGCCCCCACGTCGATCACGGCGGCGGCTGGAAGGGCGCGATGAAGGGCCTCTTCCACGCCCACCTGGGCTGGATCTTCATCCACACCCAGCGCGGCAACAAGGAACGCTTCGCGCCGGACCTGCTCAAAGACCCGGTGGTCAGCTGGGTCGACCGCACCTTCATCTACTGGGCGATCCTCGGCCTCCTGCTCCCCTTCTTCCTCGGCTGGATCCTCGGCGGAACCCTGGTTGCCGGTCTGACCGGGATGCTCTGGGGCGGGTTCGTGCGGGTCTTCGTCCTGCACCACTTCACCTACAGCATCAACTCGCTCTGCCACACCTTCGGCAAGCGCGAATTCGAGACCACGGACCAGTCCCGCAACCTGGCGCTGATCGCGATCCCGACCCTCGGCGAGGCCTACCACAACAGCCACCACGCCTTCCCGACCTCGGCCACCCACGGCCTGCGCTGGTGGCAGATCGACGTCTCCTCGCTGGTGATCAACGGCCTCGAGAAGGTCGGGCTGGTCTGGGACGTGGTCCGGGTGACCCCGGAGCGCCAGGCGGCGAAAGCCGCCTGAGGCCGCCCGGCCCTGCGGGGCCGCGCCCATCGGGAGAGGGAAGGTGGGCGAGGGCAGGAAGGGCTCCCGGGATCGCCTGATCGAGGCGATGATCGTCACCGCGGCGCGTTACGGCTATGGCGGCGCCGGCGTCGCCCGGGTCCTGCGTCAGGCCGGTGCCTCCCGCGCCACCTTCTACAAGCACTTCGCCAACAGGGAAGCCTGCTTCGCTGCCGCCTATCGCCGCGTCAGGGACGAGGGCCTGCAGGCACTGGCCGCGGCCCCGGAGGGCTCGAGCCTGGCGACCCTGGAAGCGCTGCTGGGCGGCGCCGAGCGGAACCCGGCGGGGGCCCGGGTCTTCTTCATCGAGAGCCTCGCCGCCGGGGCCGAGATCCGTCGCGAGCACGAAGAGACCCTGGGCGCGCTCGAGCAGGCGCTGGAAGCCCGCCTCGACGCGGCGGCCTCGGCCGGCCAGCGGCTCGAACTGCCCGCCCGGCTGCTGTTCGGCGGAGTGGCCGGCGTCATTGCCCTGCGGGTCTTCCGAGGCGAGGCGGGCCGCCTCAGTGCCCTCTCCGAGGACCTGCTGGCCTGGTCGGCTTCCTACGCGCTGCCCGCCGACGCCCCCCGTCGCGACTCCACCGCCTGGGAGGAGGTCGGGCGCGGGCTGGGCAGCTCGGTCGGGGAGTCGCTCGGCACCGACCTCTTCAAGCAGCGGCTGCCGCGTGGGCGCAGCGCCCTGCCTCCGACCCAGGCCGCCGGCGAGCAACGGGAGCGGATCCTCGCGGCCGTCGCGTCGCTGGCGAAGGAGAAGGGCTACGCGGCGATGAGCGTGGCCGACATCGTCGCCACGGCCGGCGTCACCCGCGAGACCTTCTACGAGCAGTTCCGCGGCAAGGAGGACGCTTTCCTCGCCACCCAGGCGTTCGGCCTCGAGGCGAGCGTCTCGCTCACCGCCGGCAAGTTCTTCAACGAGGAAGCGTGGCCCGAGCGGGTCTGGAGCGGCCTCGAGGCGATGTTCGGCTACATCTCCGCCCAGCGCACGCTCGTCTACGTCGACCTGGCCGAGAGCTGGGCGGCCGGCCCGGCGGCGATCCGCCGCTCGCTGGAGAACCGGATGGCCTACACCATCTTCCTCGAAGAGGGGTACCGGCAGCGGCCCGAGGCCAAGCGGCTGCCGCGACTGACCTCCGAGGCGATCAGCGGCGCCATGCAGGAGCTCTTCCGGCGGCAGGTCGCCCTCGGCCGCAGCGCTCGGATGCTCGAGCTGCTCCCGCAGGCCGCCTACCTGACCCTGGCGCCGTTCATCGGGCCGGGGGCAGCGCTGGAGCTGATAGAGGCGAAGATGCAAACGCTGTCGCCACGCTCGCCCGGATCTCCGGGTGGAGGCTGAAGCGGGCCGCCGGCCTGCCGGGGGTCTCGCCGTCGCTCTGGCCCTGGCGTTCCACCACCAGCCTCAGGGAGACCAGGGCCTCGAGATGGCGGCGGAGGGTCTGGGCGCTGGCCGGAGCCTGGGCCAGCTCGGCCGCGGTGGCCTCGGCGACTTCGCTCAGCGAGCGCAGGATGTGAAGGCGGGTCGCGTCCGCGATCGTTTCCAGCCAGGCCCAGGGCTCGGGACCGCCGCCTTCTGAAGTCGCCATGATCTCTCCTCCCCGTGATTCTCGAACGCCCGTGGTCGCGATCCGAAGAACGGGTCCGAGGCCGCTCTTCTTCCCTTCGGGTGAGCCTAGTAAGAGATCGAGCGGGGATTCGAGAAAGCGCGGATTTCGCCCAAAACAGACACGGACGGTCTTTTTGCCGCGCTAGGGAGCGACCGGCGAGGAGTACCAGTCGACCCACCGGTCGCAGGCCTGCGCCCGCGGGACGACGCGGTGCGGCTCGGCCGGGACTGCGACGAGCTCCCCGAGGTAGGCCTTGCCGTCGTAGCCGGTCAGGCTCTGCAGGGTGCTCGCCTTCTCGGTGGCGATCGTGAAGCGGACCTTGCCGCCCTTGCTCTCGTAGCGACCCGCGGGCCAGAACTGGCCGTTGTTGCCGAGGCTGATCGTGTTCGGCCGCTGGCCGTCGAGGGCGGCCTTCAGCGGCTCGCTGAAGCCGGGGGCCGAGAGGGTCAGGTCGAAGGGCGAGAAGTACTGGAGCGAGAGGTTCCAGGCACCCGCGGGCAGCCGCAGCGACTGCGAGGTCTCGGCGCCGGTCTCGAGCACGCTGCCGTGGTCCCAGTCGCCTTTCTGGCCGATCGCCACGTCGGGGAAGAGGGCGGCGCGGCCGGGCTCGCCGAGCAGGATCCGGATCTCCGGCGCGTCACAGCCGGCGAACGCCCCCGCCTCGGTCCCCTCGAGCAGGACGTGGCGTTCCTCGGACCGCGGCCCGGTCTGCTTCCAGAGCACGTAGGACGCCGTCTCCGCGACCCGCTTGAAGTTGGCCGGCGCCTGGCTGTTCCAGGCGGCGCGGCTGGTGATCACGTAGGGGAAGCGGTCGAGCGTCCCTTTCGAGAAGGAGTCGAAGTCGATCGGGCTGTAGGCGTCGCCGGTGTCGAAGGGCTTTTCCGGGTTGGGGGAGACGGCGTCGTCGGGGAACTCGACCAAGGGCACGTGCGTGTCGGCCCCCATCAGCTCGTAGGCCGCGAAGCGGTCCTGGCCGGCGTAGAGGACGGGCTGCCCGTGCAGGATCGGCATGAACTCCCGCAGCTCGGCTCCGTGCCCCGGCGGGCCGACGGGTGCGTCTCGTAGTGCTAGGAAGCTCGAGTAGGCCGCGCCGCCGATGAAGGTCACTGCGAGGAGGGTCCATGCGGCGCGCCATGCCAGGGGGGGTCCCTCGCCGGACACATCTCGCCGTGCTCGATGTTGAGTGTCCGGCGAGAGAACCCCCCTGCCCCGGCGACGGGGGAGCTCTTCGAGGAGGGGGCGGACGATTACGAGCATCGCCAAGGGGGCCATGATCATCAGGGCCTTGGCTTGGGAGTAGTCGCCGCTGGTGGGGAGGGAGGCGAGGTAGAGGAGGGCGGCGCCTCCTAGGGCGATCGGGATGGTGG
>DASZDI010000252.1:0-11416 GCA_035942135.1 Solirubrobacterales bacterium
TCCTTTTCCCATCTATGTCGGGAAAAGGACGAACGCCGGTCGCATAACGTGCTGTCGATGGCGAAGAGCGGCTGGAGGCTTTGGTGGGTGAAGCGGCGCTGGTACGAGCGCAACCGGCGGCTGCTGCGGCGGCTGTGGATCGACCGCCACGCGGCTCGCGGCGGGTTCTTCATCCGCCACCCGGTCGAGGGGGAAGTGCTGGAGGCGCTCGACGAGGGGCGGCTGACGATCGGCGAGGGGACGCTGCTGGAGCCCGGCTGCTGGCTGACGCTGGCGCCAGGGGCGCGAATCGAGATCGGCGCCGGTTGCTTCCTCAACCGCAACGTGATGATCGCCGCCCATGAGCGGGTCACGATCGGCGACCACACGATGCTCGCTAACGGCTGCTTCGTCGGCGACGCCGAGCACCGCTACGACGACCCCGAGCAGCCGATCACCTGGCAGGGCTTCACCTCGAAAGGGCCGGTGGAGATCGGCTCCAACTGCTGGTTCGGGATCAGCTGCGCCGTCACCAGCGGCGTCAGCGTCGGCGACCGCTGCGTGATCGGCGCCAACTCGGTCGTCAACCGCGACGTCGAGGCGGGGACGATCGCCGCCGGGGCGCCGGCGAAGCCGATCCGCAGGATCGACTTCGCCGCTCCCGGCGAGGGGTAGCTATTTGAGGAAGCCCGTCGCTTCGACCGCCTTCAGGACCTGGGCGGCCGTGAGCGGTTTGTCGAAGGCGCCGTTGGGCGCCTGGCTTTTCGGGGTGGGCTTGAGCAGCAGGCCCGCGACCGAGGCGTGCCGCGCCTCCACCGAGTGGATCGACAGCGCCGCCGCCACGTAGGCGGGGTCGACGATGTTCAGCGCCTGGCCCGCGTAGGCGGCGACGCCGGTGTTCTCCAGCGCCACGGCCGTCTTGAGGAAGGCCGACTCGCTCCTGGTGGTGGCGCCGAAGTCGACTTTCGGGGCCGCCACGGCTTTGCTCCCGAGCGCCTTCTTGAGGAAGGCGACGTGGGCGTTCTCGTCGGCGGTGACCCGCTTCAGGAAGGCCTGCTGCTGGGCGCCTTTGAGGAAGGCCCTGCGTTTGTTGTTGGCGGTCGCCTCGTTGTAGAAGGCGGCCTCCAGGTACTCGAGGGTGAGGGCGTAGTTGAGGATCCCGACGTCGCCCTTGCCGAATTTCGCCGGCGGTCGTCCCTTCCCGGCGGCCATCGCGGCGGCAGGGGTGAGGGCGCTGAGCAGGGCGCCGCCGCCCACCAGGCCGCCGCCGGCGATCCCGGCCTTCTTGAAGAAGTCGAGTCGGGTGTCGCCCTCCAGGGCCTCGGTCGCGTCGTGCGCCGCCTCGCCTACCACTGCGTCTATCTCTGAGCTCATTGCCTTCCCTTCCGCGCGTCTTGGCTGGTCTCCCCTCTCTGCGCAAGGTGCGGGAGGACGGATCACCGGATCGGAAAGCTTTTCGATTCGAATGTCACAGAAGCGCCTCGAAGTGCGCCTATAATTCGCTGCGAATGGCCGTGACCCGTAGGGCATGGACCTATGACCACGAATCTCCTCGCTGATACCCCTCGTCCCGATGCGGCCGCCCCTGCCCTGCGCACCAAGGCCGAGCTTCGCGCTGCCCTGGAGGAGGCCCGCCGCGCAGGCCGGACGATCGGCCTGGTCCCGACGATGGGCTACCTGCACGAGGGCCACCTCTCGTTGATCCGCGCCGCCCGGGCCGAGTGCGACCTGGTCGCGGTCAGCCTCTTCGTCAACCCGACCCAGTTCGGCGCCGGCGAGGATCTCGACCGCTACCCGCGCGACGAGGCCCGCGACCTGCGCCTCGCCGCCGGCGCCGGCGCCGACCTCGTCTTCGCGCCGAGCGTCGAGGAGGTCTACCCGGACGGGCCGAGCGACCTCGCCACCCGGGTAGAAGTCACCGGCCCCCTCGTCGAAGTCCTCGATGGCGACCCCTCCCGCCGCGGCCCCGAGCACTTCCGCGGCGTCACCACCGTGGTCGCCAAGCTCTTCAACCTCGTCGGGCCCGACGTCGCCTACTTCGGCCAGAAGGACGCCCAGCAGGCGGCGGTGATCCGCCGCCTGGTCCGCGACCTCGACTTCCCGGTCCGGATCGAGGTGCTGCCGACCGTGCGCGAGCCCGACGGGCTGGCGATGAGCTCGCGCAACGCCTACCTGGAGCCCGCCGACCGCGAGCGGGCGACCGCGCTCTCGCGCGCCCTCGCCGCCGCCGAGCGCGGCGCCCAGGCCGGCTCGCTGGGGATGGGCCTCGAGGCCGCCCGCCGTGAGCTGGCCGAAGCCGGGATCGAGCCCGAGTACCTGGAGGCCCGCGACGCGGAGACGCTGGAGCCGGTCAAGCAGCTCGAGGACCGTCCCGTCCTCGTCGCCGTCGCCGCCCAGGTCGGCGCCGCGCGCCTGATCGACAACGTCTTGATCCAGCCCCACATCAACGAACCGCACACCCACACCTAGCCCGCGAAGGGGGAGACAAAGTGCAGAGACAGATGCTGAAGTCGAAGATCCACCGGGCGACGGTGACCGACTGCGACGTCGACTACATCGGCAGCATCACGATCGCCACCGAGCTGATGGCCGGGGCCGATCTGATCACCAACGAGCAGGTCCACGTCTGGGACGTCGACAACGGCTCTCGCTTCGTCACTTACGTGATCGACGGCGAGCCAGGCTCGGGGACGATGCAGGTGAACGGCGCTGCCGCCCACCTGGTCGAGCCCGGCCACAAGATCATCGTCGCCTCGTTCGGCGCCTACGACGAGAGCGACCTCGAGCGCTACGACCCGGTCGTCGTCCACGTCGACGACGACAACCGAGCTATCGCCGTCGACAGCCACCCGGAGGTGCTGCTCAAATGAGCTCCGGAGGCCGCTCCCACACTGCTCCCCCGCAGCCGGGCCGCAAGCCGGTCAGCCTGCCGGACCTGGCCGAGATGAAGGCCAACGGCGAGCCGATCGTGATGGTCACCGCCTACGACTACTCCTCCGCGACCGTGGTCGAGGAGGCCGGCGTCGACATCGTCCTCGTCGGCGACTCGGCGGCGATGGTCGTGCTCGGCTACCCCGGCACCGAGCCGGTCTCGATGGACGAGATGGTGATGCTCGGCAAAGCCGTCCGCCGCGGCCTGAAGACGCCGCTGATGGTCGGCGACATGCCGATGGGCAGCTACGAGGCGAGCAACGAGCTCGCCGTCCAGAACGCCCAGCGCCTGGTCAAGGAGACCGGCTGCAAGGCGGTCAAGCTGGAGGCCGGCGGCGTCGTCGTCGAGCGCGCCCGGGCGATCGTCAACTCCGGCATCCCGGTGATGGGTCACGTCGGCCTCACCCCGCAGACCGCCACCGCCCTCGGCGGCTACAAAGCCCAGGGCAAGAACGCCAAGAGCGCGATCAAGCTGCTCGAGGACGCCCTCGCCCTGCAGTCGGTCGGCTGCTTCGCGATCGTCTTCGAGGCGGTCCCGGCGGCGATCACCGAAGCGATCGTCGAGCGCCTCGAGGTGCCGACGATCGGCATCGGCGCCGGCCCCTCGACCTCGGGCCAGGTGCTCGTCTTCCACGACCTGCTCGGGATCACCACCGGCCACATGGCGAAGTTCGTCAAGCGCTACGCCGCCATCCACGACGAGATGGTCGCCGCGGTCGAGAGCTACGGCAAGGAGGTCCGCAGCCGCCACTTCCCCGAGCCCGACCACGTCTACAGCGTCGAGCCGACCGAGCTCGACGAGTTCCGCCGCTACCTCAGCGAGGAGAGCCTGGCCAGCGCCAAGGGCTGGGAGTGGGAGCCGCTGCCCTGAGCGTTGAGAGAGGGCCGGTCGGCGCAGGCCAGGATCTCCCGCCCGGTGGAGCTCCGGCAGAGCTGGACCTCGAACTCCGGCCCGGCCAGCGGCACCAGGCCGCTCCCGGGCAGGCGGATGCCGAAGTCCCCGCTCCAGGTCGGCGGCAGCTTCCCTTCCTCCAGGTAGGTGCCGGTGCCGGCGAAGGGCTTGCGCATCTTCACCTCGGCGACGAGGGGATCTGCGGAGCGCGGCGTGATCTCGAGCGCGTCGTACCCCTCGGTCAGGAACAGGAGCAGGAGCTTGAAGACGGCGACGCGGCCGACTTTCTTTTTCTGACCGGCGCCCGCCACGAGCAGTTGCGCGGTCCTTTCCTTCCCGTCGGGGAACGAGCCCTCGGTCAGGACGAAGAGGCGGGTTTCGCCGAACCGCTTGGCGAGCGCTTCGACGCTGACGATCTCGAAGCGCTCATCCGCTTTGCTCGCCGACGCCTTCGGATCGAGCTTGCAGGTTCGTCTGTAGGTGCGGACCGCGACCCCTCGCAAGCGATTGCCGCGGACCTTGACGTAGCCGCGCTCGCCTGAGAGGCGGACGTTGCCGTGGAAGATGCCCCTTTCCCGCACCGGTGCCCGGCCCCTGCACTCCGAACGGGAGGAGGAGCCGTCGCCGCGGAAGCGCGACTTGCCGCGGAAGCGGAGGGAGACCTGCCCGAGCTCTCCGAAGTCGGCCTCGATGCCCTTGCGGGAGACGCGGCCCAGGGCGGTGTAGGAGGCGGAGAAGAAGCCCTTTTCCACGGTAAGGGTCACCTTGCGGTGGCCTTCGGTCTGGAGCGTGGCGAAGTAGCCGTTGTCGGCGGGAAGGGCGAGGCCCAGGTTGAGGCTTTTCTCTTTGACGACGTAGCCCGGCTCGGCGGCGGCAGCGGCGGGCAGCGCCGCAAGCGCCGCGACCGCGCAGGCCAGAATCGCCAGGAACCCCCTTGCCTTCATCGGTGCAGAGTAGGCAGAGCCGCTGACCTGAGCCGCGCGCTCGCGCCCGCTCGGCGCAGGCAGGCTTCGTTCGGCGTCAGGATCGTGATCCGGCAGAGGACCGGCCGGAAGCCGGGGCCGGTCAGCGGCACCCGGCCCGAGCCGAGCAGGCGGACGGCCAGGGAGCCGGTCCAGGAGGCGGGGGAGCGCCTGGTCGCTCCGCGGTAGGAGGCGAGGCCCTCGAACGGCGCCGCCAGGTCGACCCGCGCCGTGCGCGGACGGACGCCGCGGCGGCTGACCCTGACCGCGCCGGGCTCGCTTTCGAGGAAGACGGAGCGGCGCACCCGCACCCGGCCGAAGCGCTCGCGCAGCTCGGCGGAGACGAAGGAGGTCCGCTCGCTCGCGGGCAGGGGCAGGCCCGGCGAGGGCTCGAGCGTCAGGGCTTCGAAGCGGGTCAGGGTCTTGCCCTGGCGGGCGTGGGCTACGAGCAGGGTCAGGCCGAGGGCGTTCCCGCCTCCTTCGAGGCGGCGGAGGCGGAGGACGCCGCGCCGCCGTTCGCGCCTGCAGACCTCTCGGTAGGAGCGGCGGACTTCGCCCCTCGCGGCGCCGACCGCGAGGCGGGTGAAGCCGCGCGGCCCCTCGAATTCGAGCCTGCCCCGGAACCGGCCGACTTCGCGTTCGGGCTTGCGGCCGACGCAGCGGGTCCGCACGCCGGAGCGGTTCGGCCGCGAGCCCCGGCGGCGCTGGAAGGGCCGCTCCCGCCCCCGGAAGCGCAGCGCGACCCGCCCGAAGCGGCCGAAGTCGGCGCGGACGCGGTGGCGGCTGACGCTGCCGCGGACGCTGTACTCGGCGATCTGGCTGCCCTTGCGGACGGTCAGCGTCACCCGGCGGTGGCCGCGGGTCTCGACCGCCACGAAGTAGCCGCGGGTCCCGACCGAGGCCATCGAGAGGTGGAGGCTGCGGGGCCGGACTTCGTCGCCCGGTCGTGCCGCGCCGGCGGTGGGCAGGCAGAGCAGAGCGACGGCCGCCGCAGCGGCCCAGGTAGCGATGCGCCCGGCGCGCCTCCGGCGCCCACTTGCCTCCATCGCCTCGATTTCGCTTTGCAGGCGGGTTTTCCTCTACTTCAGCCCGGCTAACTACGATGCGGGAGATGCCGATCTTTGAGTTCGAGTGCAAGGACTGCGGGGCGTGCTTCGAGGAGCTGGTCGCGAGCCCGAGGGACGTCGCCTGCACGGCCTGCGGGTCGGCGCGGACCGAGCGCCTGTACTCGACCGTCTCGCCGCCCGGGCGCCAGCCCCGCGGCGCGGCGGTGCGCTCCGACGAATCGCGGCGGCGGGAGCGGGAAGCGGCGCGCCAGGACCGGATCTCCGAGTCCCGCAAGCGGCGGGCGGCGGGGGAGAAGCCGTGAGCGCCGACGCCGCCGAGCGGCGCGAGCGGCTGGTCGAGCTCTTCAAGGAGGTCCAGGGCTGCACCCGCTGCCCGCTCTACGAGACCCGCACCAAAGCGGTCTTCGGGGCGGGCAACTCCGACGCCGACCTGATGTTCGTCGGCGAGGCGCCCGGGGCCGAAGAGGACCGCCAGGGGCTGCCGTTCGTCGGCCGCGCCGGGCAGCTGCTGAACCAGATGCTGGAGGGGATCGGCCTCGCCCGCGACGACGTCTTCATCGCCAACGTCCTCAAGTCCCGCCCGCCCGGCAACCGCGACCCGCAGCCGCTGGAGATCCAGGCCTGCGAACCGTACCTCTGGGAGCAGGTGCGGCTGATCGAGCCGCGGGTCGTCTGCACCCTCGGCAACTTCGCGACCAAGCTGCTGACCGGCAGCCCGACCGGGATCACCAGGGTGCGCGGCACCCCGCAGGTGCGCGACCTCGGCGGCCGCACCGTCTTCCTGCTGCCGCTCTTCCACCCGGCCGCGGCGCTGCGCACCCCCGCGGTGAAGGAGACCCTGCGGGCCGACTTCGCGACGATCCCCGAGCTGCTGGGGCGGCCGCTCCCCGACCCCGTCCCCAGCGCCGAGGAGATCGCCGCGGCGGAGGAAGACGACGAGGCGGCCCCGCCGCCGCCCAGCGACCAGCTCGGCTTCTTCGGTTAGCTGTCGCGGTAGCGATGGAGGTCGTCGAGACGAACAGCGCCGCCGAGACCGAAGCCCTGGGGGCGCGGATCGCCGCGCGCCTGGCGCCGGGGGACGTGGTCCTGCTCTCCGGCGAGGTGGGGGCCGGGAAGACGACCCTGATCCGCGGCGCCTGCCGCGCCCTCGGCGTCAGCGGCCCGGTCACCTCTCCGACCTTCACGATCGGCCAGCGCTACGAGGGCCGGCTGCCGGTCTCCCACCTCGACCTCTACCGCCTGCAGAGCCTCGAGGGCGAGGACCCGGCCCTGCTCGACGACTACCTCGGCCCGGACGGGGTGGCCTTCGTCGAGTGGCCGGACGCGGGCTCCGGCCGGCTCGGCCGTCCCGCCCTGGAGGTGCGCCTCGCCCACCAGGCGCCGGAGCGGCGGCGGATAGAAGTCGATTGGTAGGGGGTAGGTGGGCGCCGGAAGGCGCACCGAATCCCCCTTCGGGGTGTTGAGGAGGGGGTGCGCCCAACTTGTAGCATCGGCGCTCAGAACTCGAACGAGAAAGGCAAGGACGGGATGAAGGGACTCAAGGCGCTTGGAGCGGTGCTGTTGGCGACGGGGCTGCTGGCCACCGCGATGCCCGCTACCGCCGGCGCGGCGGCTTACAAAAAGTACGTGGGATGCGGGGTCTCCCGGAACGCGACGCCCGCGCACGCCTGCCCGAAGAAAGCCAAAAAGGGCGCGTTCTTCAAAAGCCTCAACGGCGACGTCGTCTACAGCGTCTGCGTCAAGTTCCCGAGCGGGAAAAACCTCTGCGCCCAGGCTCAGGAAGCCGAACAGGGGACCCTCTACGTGAACAAGATCACCTCGACGATCGTCGGCAAGCACGTCGTCAGCTGGTACGTCAAAGGCCAGAAAGTCGGCTCCTGGGCTTTCCGGGTCACCGGGTAGCGAATCCCTGCTCGTCGTCGGCCTCGATACCGCGACGGTTGACACCGTCGCCTGCGCCTGGCGCGACGGCGAGGTCCTGCACGAGTCGCAGCTGGGGCTCTCCCCGCAGGGGAGGCCCCGGCACGCGACCGGCCTGCTGAGCGAGGTCGAGCGCGCCGCCGCGGCGGCCGGCGGCTGGGGGGCGGTCGACCTGCTCGCCGTCGGCCTCGGCCCCGGCTCCTTCACCGGGCTGCGGGTGGGGATCTCCACCGCCCGCGGGCTCGCCGTCAGCCTCTGGCTGCCGGCCCGCGGCGTCTGCACGCTCGACGCGCTCGCCGCCGGGATCGGCGAGGCCGGGGCGGAGGGCGAGCGGCTGCCGGTCCTCGACGGCTGGCGCGGCGAGGTCTTCGCCGCCCTCTACTCCGCCGCCGGCGAGCGGACCTGGGAGCCCGCGGTCTACCGGCCCGAGGAGCTGGCGGAGCGGCTCGCGACGCTGGAGCGGCCCCCATCGGTCGCCGGCTCGGGGGCGGTACGATTTCGTCACGAGCTGGCCCGAGACGGCGTCCGGATCCCGGACGACTCCGATCCCGTCCACCGGGTCGCCGCGCGGCACGTCTGCGCCCTGGCGGCGGCCTTGGAGGAGGGAGAGGACCGCGACGGGCTCGCCCCGATCTACCTCAGACCCCCAGACGCGGAGCGGTGGCGTGAGCGGAACGCTTTCCAGAAAGCCGAGTGAGCCGATCCAGGAGGTGCGGGTCCGCAGGCTCGCCTACAGCGACCTGCCGGCGGTCATCTCGATCGAGCGCCGCTCCTTCCCGACCCCCTGGTCCCTGGCGATGTTCGTGCTCGAGCTCTCCAAGCCCTCGGGGATCTGCCTCGCCGCCGCCGCCGGCGACGAGCTGGCGGGGTACGTCGTCTGCTCGCGCTACGACCAGGTCTGGCACCTGATGAACATCGCCGTCGCCCCCGAGCATCGCGGCAGCGGCGTCGCCGGGCAGCTGATGCGGCGGCTGATCGAGGAGTCGCGGGGGACGCTCCCGTTCACGCTCGAGGTGCGGGTCTCCAACGACCGCGCGATCGGGATGTACGAACGCTTCGGCTTCCGCTCCGCCGGCGTCCGCCCCCGCTATTACCACGACAACGGCGAGGATGCCCTGATCATGTGGCTCGACTGAGGACCTTGACTTGCTGCTCGCGATAGAGACCAGCTGCGACGACACCTGCGCCGCCGTCCTCGACGGCCCGCGCATCCTCAGCAACCTGATCTCCTCCCAGCACGCCGCCCATGAGGGCTTCGGCGGCGTCGTGCCGGAGGTGGCGGCGCGCCATCACCTGGAGCTGACCGCGCCGGTGGTCGAGGCGGCGCTGCGGGAGGCGGGGGTGACCCTGGACGAGATCGACGCCGTCGCCGCCACCGCCGGCCCCGGCCTGATCGGGGCGCTGCTGGTCGGGATCAGCACCGCCAAGGGGATCGCCGCGGCCCGTCGGCTGCCGCTGATTCCGGTCGACCACCTGCAGGGGCACGTCGCCGCCAACTTCCTCGAGCCCGAGCCGCTGGAGCCGCCCTTCCTCTGCCTCGTCGCCAGCGGCGGCCACACCCTGCTCGCCGCCGTCCGCGACCACGAGGGGCACGAGGTCCTCGGCCAGACCCTCGACGACGCCGCCGGCGAGGCCTTCGACAAGTCGGCGCGGCTGCTCGGGCTCGGCTACCCCGGCGGCCCGGCGATCCAGCGCGAGGCCGAGCAGGGCGACCCGGAGGCGTTCGAGATGCCGGTGGCGATGGCCCGCAATCCCGGCCTCGACTTCAGCTTCAGCGGCCTGAAGACGGCGCTTGTCTACCGCTGTCGGGAACTCAGCCCGGAGGGGGTGCAGGAGCGCCGCGCCGACCTCGCCGCCTCCTTCCAGGCCGCCGTGGTGCAGCAGCTGACGACGAAACTGAAGCGGGCGCTGAAGCAGGGCGACTGGGAGGCGGTCGCGCTCGGCGGCGGCGTCGCCGCCAACGGCCCCCTGCGCGAGGCGGTGGCGCGGCTCTGCGAGGAGCAGGGGGTGCGGCTGAAGCTGGTCCCGATCGCCCTCTGCACCGACAACGCCGCGATGATCGGCTCCGCCGCCCGCTTCGCCCGCCGCATCGAGTACCCCGACTACCTCGGCTACGACGCCTTCGCCAGCGGCGAAACCACGGCCGTCGCCCACTGAGTCGATGGCGGACGTCGTCGTCTACTCCCGCCCGGGGTGCCACCTCTGCGAGGAGGCGATCGAGCAGATCGTCGCCCTCCACGCCGAGGGCTACCGCTTCAACCTGCACGAGATCGACATCGAGAGCAACGAGCTGCTGCTGCGGCGCTACCTCGAGCGGATCCCGGTCGTCGAGGTCGACGGCAAAGAGGTCTCGGAGCTGATCCTCGATCGAGCCGGCCTCGTAGCCAGTCTCGATACTGTGAAGGCATGGTCGAGTTGATCGAGGAGTTCGAGGCCGCAGGGCCACCCGGGGCGTTCCCGGTCGAAGGGGAGCGCCTCTCGCTCGGCGTGGCGGCCCGCCTCTCCCGCTACCTGCAGGTGTTGACGCAGGCGCGCAAGATGGGCCGGGAGACGATCTCCTCGCAGGAGCTCTCCGAGTACACCCACATCAACCCGACGCAGATCCGCCGCGACCTCTCCGGATTCGGCAAGTTCGGCAAGCGCGGGGTCGGCTACAACGTCGACTCGCTGGTCTCGGAGATCCGCAAGATCCTCCGCACCTCCGGCCAGCACAACATCGCCCTCTTCGGCGCCGGCAACCTCGGCCAGGCGATCGCCACCTCCTCGATCTTCGCCGACCACGGCTTCCAGGTCGTCGCCGTCTTCGACAGCGACCCGAGCGTCGTCGGCAGCCCGATCGGCGAGCTGCAGGTCCGCGACATCGCCGAGCTGCCGGACATCGTCGCCGAGGAGGAGATCGTCGTCGGCGTCCTCGCCGTCCCCGCCGAGGCCGCCCAGGACGTCGCCGACCGGCTCGTCAAAGCGGGCGTCAAGATCATCTTCAACTACTCCGAGCAGCTCCTCCAGGTGCCGCCGGAGGTGACGGTCCACACCTCGAGCCCTGCCGTCGACCTGCTCTACGCGCTCTACTTCTACCTGGCCTAGCGGCCCTCCGATCTTGGCCATCGACCTCGATCTCGCCCGCGAGAAGTTCGAGTCCTCGCAGGACTTCACGATCGGCCTCGAGGAGGAGTTCGCGATCCTCGACCCGCGGACGCTGGAGCTGGAGCACCGCTACGAGGACGTCCACGCCGCCTGCGAGAAGGACGAGGTCCTGGCCGAGGCCGCGGCGGGCGAGCTGATCGCCTCCGAGGTGGAGATCCGCTCCGGCCGCGCCGAGACCTTCGCCGAGGCGGTCGAGCGCCAGCGCGACCGCCGCGCCCGGCTCTTCGACCTGGTCGACGGGATGGGGCTGGCGCTGGGGGCGATGGGCACCCATCCCTGGGCGAACTACCTCGACCAGCGGATCATCGACACCCCGCACTACAACCGGCTGCGCCAGGAACTCGGCTGGGTCGCGCAGCGCAACAACACCTGGAGCCTGCACCTCCACATGGGGGTCCAGGGGGCCGACCGGGCGATCGCGGTCTGCGACTGGATGCGGGAGCTGCTGCCGCTGCTGCTCGCGGTCTCCGCCAACTCGCCCTTTCTCGACCGCCGCGACACCGGCCTGCACAGCGTCCGCA
>DASZDI010000253.1:0-2905 GCA_035942135.1 Solirubrobacterales bacterium
ACCCGCCCCTCCTGCAAACCGCTAGCATTCCGCGACCGATGGCCGTACCTAAGAAGAGAACTTCTAGCGCTCGCCGGGACAAGCGACGCGCTAATCACAAGGCTGGAAAGCCCAATCTGAACAGCTGCCCGCGCTGTCATAGCCCGCGGCTGCCGCATCGGGTGTGCCCGACTTGTGGGACCTACGCTGGTCGCGACGTTGTCGCTCAGCCGATCGCGGATCCGACCGCGACGCCTCACACGCACGAGTAGTCGTGGCGCCTGAGCGCGCTGTGACCGTTGCCCTTGATGGTTTTGGGGCGGAGCAGGGGTTCGACGTGCTTGCAGAGGGGGCGCGGTTGGCTGCTGCCGATGGGATTGGGGTGCGGGTTTTCGGGCCGGAGCGTTCGCTTGGGTTGGGCGGTGTCGACGGGGTCGAGGTGGTTGACACCACGGAGGTGATCGGCAACGACGAGGACCCGGTGCCCGCGGTCCGGGCCAAGAAGGAGGCATCGGTCGTTCGCGCCGCTCGTGACGTGGCCGAGGGCGGTTCGGCGGCGTTGGTCAGCTGCGGGTCGACCGGGGCGGCGATGGCGGCGGCGACCTTCGGGCTGCGGCGGCTCAAGGGGGTGCAGCGGCCGGCGTTGGCAGTGCAGCTGCCGGTGCCGGGAAAACCGGTGCTCTTCCTCGACGTCGGCGCCAACGTCGAAGTCCGCGCCCAGCACCTCGTCCAGTTCGCCTTTCTCGGCGCCGCCTTCAGCGCCGCCGTGCTCGAGGTCGAGGATCCCTCGGTCGGCCTGCTGACCGTCGGCGAGGAGTCGGGCAAGGGGCGGGAGGAGGTCGTCGAGGCGCATCGCCTGCTCGGCCGGGCGCCGGGGATCCGCTTCGCCGGCAACGTCGAGGGGCGCGACCTGCCCGCCGCCACGGTCGACGTCGTCGTCACCGACGGCTTCA
Source organism: Solirubrobacterales bacterium (assembly GCA_035942135.1). Lineage (GTDB taxonomy): Bacteria > Actinomycetota > Thermoleophilia > Solirubrobacterales > 70-9 > VAYN01. The sequence continues at coordinate 933 of DASZDI010000253.1, forward strand.
CCGGCAACGTCTCGCTGAAGCTGCTCGAGGGCACGGCGAAGACCATCGCCGCCGCGGTCGGCGACGCCGCCCGCTCCAATTTCCTCGCCGCCGCCGGAGGGCTGCTGTTGAAGCCGGCGCTGAACGGACTGCGTCGCGAGCTCCATCCCGACACCACCGGCGGCGCGATCCTGCTCGGCCTGCGCGGCATCGCCGTCGTCGGCCACGGCAGCTCCGGCGCCGAGGGGATCGCCAACGCCGTCCGCCTCGCCGCCCGTTGCGCCGAGGTCGACGCGGTCGGCCGCACCGCGGCGCTGCTGGCGGAGGGCGGCGCCGGGCGCGGTGCGCTCTCTGTCGACGACGGCGCGTGATAGACAGGATGGGCAGATGACCCGCGACGAAGTTCTCACCCTGGTCCGCGAGCACCTCGCCGAGGAGCTCGAAGTCGAGATCGGGCGGATCGACGAGCAGACCCGCTTCAAGGAGGACCTCGACGCCGACTCGCTCGACCTCTACGAGCTGGTGATGGAGCTCGAGGACCGCTACGGCGTCACCGTCTCCGAGGAGCAGGCCACCCACATCAAGACGGTCGGGGACGCCGTCGGCTTCGTGCTCCAGCACGCACCCGCCTGAGCCTTTGGCGACCGCGCCGGACTCGCCTGTCGCCGCGCTGGAGGCGCTGATCGCCGATCTTCCCGAGGACCTGCGCTCGCAGGCCCTCACCCATTCCTCCTGGACCGAGCGCCGGCTCGACTCCTTCGAGCGGCTCGCCTTCCTCGGCGACAGCGTCCTGGCGCTTGCGGTCGCCGGCAGCGTCTTCGAGAGCTTCACCGACAAGGCCGCGGGCGGGCTGACGAAGATCCACAACCAGGCGGTCAGCGGCGTCTCCTGCGCCGAGGTGGGGACGCAGCTGGGGGTGCCGGAGATGCTGCGGGCGAACGAGCCCGAGGACGCGGTGGCGCCGATTCCGGCCGAGGTCCTGCTCGAAGGCGGGCGGCCACTGCCGGAGGCGACCGAGGCCCTGATCGGCGCCTGCTACCTCGCCTTCGGCTTCGAGCGCACGGCGGCGGCGGTGGCCGAGGCCTTCGAGCCGCGGATCGAGCTGGCCTCGGAGACGAGGATCGACTTCAAGTCCGCTCTGCAGGAACTTTTGGCCCGCCGCGGGGCGCGCGTAACCTATGAGGTGGTCGCGGCGACGGGGCCCCCGCACCGGCGAATCTTCGAGGTGGTCGCGATCGTGGGCGAGGAGCAGGTCGGGACGGGGGAAGGGCGCAGCAAGAAGGCAGCCGAGCAGGTTGCGGCCAAGGAGGCTTTGGCGCATCTTGGGGGTTAATCGGGCGCCGGTTGCGTCCGAGGCGACCGCGAGGCTGATGGGCGATGCGAGGAGCGCGTAGATGTATCTGAGATCGATCTCGATGAAGGGGTTCAAGTCGTTCCCCGAGCGGACGACCCTGGAGTTCTCTCCGGGCGTCAGCGTCATCGTCGGCCCCAACGGCTCCGGCAAGAGCAACATCACCGACGCCGTCCTCTGGGCGCTCGGCGAGCAGAGCCCCGGGGCGATCCGCGGCGCCTCGATGCAGGACGTGATCTCGGCCGGCGGCAAAGGGATCGGCCAGCGCCGCGCCGCCGAGGTCGAGGTCGTGATCGACAACTCCGACGGGCGCGCCGCCACCGAGTTCTCCGAGATCGCGGTCGAGCGCCGCCTCGACCGCTCCGGCGACAGCGGCTACCGCCTGAACGGCGCCCGCGCCCGCCTCGCCGACGTCACCGACGTCCTCTCCGACACCAACCTCGGCCGCGAGATGCACTCGGTGATCAGCCAGGGCCGGGTCGAGACGATCATCCACTCCAAACCGCGGGAGCGGCGCCTGTTGATCGAGGAGGCGGCCGGGCTCGGCAAGCACCGCAAGCGCCGCCGCCGGGCCGAGCTGAAGCTGCGCGCCGCCCGCGACAACCTCGACCGCGCCCTCGACGTCGAGCGCGAGGCGCGGGCG
>DASZDI010000254.1:0-8392 GCA_035942135.1 Solirubrobacterales bacterium
CTCTGGGGCAGGTGCGGGTCGCCCGCGATCAGCGGCGAACCGGTGGCGGAGCGGGCGCCGCTGACGGCCCAGTTGTTCGAGCCCGAGGCCTCGGCGGCGAGGCCGATCGAGCGGCGGACGGCGTCGATCTGCTCGACCAGCGGCAGCCCCTCGCCGTTCCAGGCTTCCTGGGTCACGACCGGGTTGTCGGCGGGGTAGACGGGGTCGAGACGGGCGGTCAGCTCCGGCCCCAGCGCGCGCAGCATGTCGGCCCGCAGCAGCTCCCGCTCCCAGTTGGTCGAGAGGCCGAAGGCGAGCAGCTTGCCGAGGCTGAGGATGTCGACCGGCCGCCACGGCTCGAAGCTCTTCTGGCGCAGCACCTGCATCTCGAATGGCAGGGCGCGAGCGTCGCGGGCGGCCGCGTTGACGCCGGCGCAGAAGCGCTCCAGCCGCGCCCGCAGCGCCGGGTCGAGCTCCGCCTCCTCGCGGCGGGCGATCCGCCTGATCCCGAGCGTCCGCATCAAACGGTCGACCGCCAGCCCCTCCTCGCCGGCCATCTCCGCCACCCGCCCTTCGACCACCCGCCGGTAGAAGTCCATCTGGAAGAGCCGGTCCTGCCCGTGGCAGTAGCCCTGCGCGAAGTAGAGGTCCTCGTGCTCCTCGGCCTCGATATGGGGAACGCCCCAGCGGTCGCGCCGGACCCGCACCTCGGCGCGCAGCTCAGGGACCTCGATCGTCCCCTTCACCCGCGGCAGCGGCCGCCGCGCAAGCCGGTGCCAGAGCAGCGCGGCGGCGGCGGAGACCAGCCCAAGCGAGGCGCCGGCGGCGATCAACCCGGCCTTCTGAACGGTTCTCCCCCGACGCCTACCCATGGGAAGTGTGTATCACGTCTGGCCGGCTGGCCAGGAGATTCGCATCCGACTCTGTCCCCACCCGGCTGGGGAAGAACTCGGCTGCGGCGCGGGCGGTGGGCTAAGGCTCCAGGTCCTCCGGCAGCCGCCCCTCGCCCTCGAGCTTTTCGAGGTGGGCCTCCATCGCCATCGCCGCCATCGGCAGCAGCTCGATCGGGATGTCGTCCCAGACGGCGGCGAGGAGCTGGGCGCGGGAGCGCTCGCCCTCGTCGAGCGCGGCGAGGAGGCGGCGCTCACGCATCTGCCGGTGCTCGACGTATTCGGCGAGCTTGGCCGCCGGGTCGGTGATCCAGGGGCCGTGGCCGGGGGCGATCAGCTCGATCTCCTCGGCCCGCAGCAGCGCGAGCGAGTCCATGAAGGCGGCGAGGGAGTTGCCGCCCGGCGGGACGGTCGTCGAGCCGAGCCCGAGGACGAGGTCGCCGCTGAAGCAGACGCCGTCCTCGCTGAGGAAGCAGACGTGGTCCTCGGCGTGGCCGGGGGTGGCGAGGACGCGGAGGCCGGCGTGGGTCTCCCCTCCTCCGGGCAGGACCACCTCGGCGCCCAGCCGATCGGCGCCGGCGGTGTGGTCGCCGTGGGAGTGGGTGAGGAGGACGCGGCCGATCCCGCCCCGCTCGGCGGCGGCCGCGCGGATCGCATCGAGGTGGCCGGGCTCCTCCGAGCCGGGGTCGATCACCACGCAGGGGTCAGAGCCGAAAAGGTAGGTATTGGTCCCTTCCAGCGTCATCGGCCCCGGGTTGGGCGCGACGATCTTCAGGACCTCGGGGTGACCGGGCGCCTCGTTCATCGACGATCTCGCCGAGCGATTGGCGAGTTGACTTGCCTATAGCGAGGCAAACTCGCCAATGGTCGGGGTGGGTGCGTCAGTTGGAAGCGGCCTCGACCTCGCGGGCGATCGCCTCGCGGGCGTCGGGCGGCTCGAGCACGACGAGGTCGCCGGCGCCGCGGAGGATCTCGCGGACCAGCCACGGCTTGCCGGCGTAGGGGAGCTCGACGACGACGGCGCCGTCGGCCAGCTCCTCGACCACGGTCCGCTCCTCGCGCAGCCAGCGGGCCCGCTCGGGGGAGACCCAGACGCGGGCCACCTCGGCGGTCGGCACCTCGCCGTGGGTCATCCAGCCCTCGACCCCGGCGAACTCCTCGACTTCGGGCCGCGGCTCGAAGGTCTCCTCGGAGAGCCTCGCCTCCTTGACCCGGTCGAGCTTGAAGTGGCGGACGCCTTCTTTGGTCAGGTCGTAGCACTCGACGTACCAGCCCTCTTTGCCGTTCTCCAGCCGGTAGGGCTCGACCCGGCGCTCGGTGAACTGGTCCTCGTTCTCCTTGTAGTAGCTCAGCTCCAGCACCCGGCTCTTGGCGATCGCGTCGTTGACGATCCGCGCGACCGCGGCGTCGCCTCCGCCGGCGGAGGCGATCTCCAGGCCCTCCTCGGATGGGTCGTGGCCGAGTGCCTTGACGATTTTGCGGCGCGCGCTCTGCAGGTCGGACTGCGGCAGGTGGTCGCCGAAGAGGTCGATCGCCGCCACCAGCGCCTTCGCCTCCAGCGGCAGCAGCCGCGCCGGGCGGGCGAAGTTGTCGCCGTAGGGCTGCGAGTCGACCTCGATCTCGTCGCCGATGATTTCCGCGTAGAGGACGTAGGTGCCGCCGCCGAAGTTGACGACGTTGAGCAGGTCGACGTCCTCGCGCAGCTCCTCGGCGGTCAGCTCCAGCCGCTCGCGCAGGTCGGCGACCTGCAGCCGCTCGCCCTTTTTCGCCGCTTCGATCAGGAGGCCGGCGAGGGTGACCAGGCGGGCGAAGCGCTCCGGGCGGATCGCCGCCTCGCCGCGGCCGTTGGAGCGGCTGCGCTTCGGCTGCTCCTCGAGCGGGCGGTCGACGACCTCGGCCGGTCGGAACCCGTTCTCGTGGCGCTCGAGCAGCAGCGCCCGGCGCTTCTCGGCCTCCTCGCGGAGGTCGTCGGGCGCCAGCACCTCGGCGTTCTGGCGCCAGCGCAGGACCCAGGCGATCAGCTCGCGCTCGGAGGCGTAGCTGGTCTCGAAGACGCGGCCCTTGCCGGGGGCGCCGTCGGACTTCTTCGCGTTGCGAAGCTCGCCGTAGGTGCCGTAGTCGCGCTCGATCAGCCAGGCGATCCGCTCGCGGATGAAGATCTTCGCCGTCCCCTTTTCCTCGCCCAGCTGCCAGTCGGCGCGGCTGCCGTAGTCGCGGCGGTCGAAGTCCTCCGGCGGCGAGAAGTCGTGCTCGGCCTTGGAGGCGTAGCCGACCTTGCCCTGGATCCGCGAGAGGCGGAAGACGCGCACCGCCTCGCGCTCGTGCGAGTGGCCGATCAAGTAGAACTGGCCGCCGCGGAAGACCAGGTGGTAGGGGTCGACCTTGCGCTTCTCGGTCTCGCCCCGCTCCATCGTGTAGTAGGTGAACTCGATCGTCTTGCGGCGGCTGATCGCGGGCTCGATCTTGGAGAGGCGCTGGGAGAGGTCGCGGCCGCCGGCGGAGGCGGTCATCGCCATCTCGACCGGAGCGCGCTCGCCCTCGTTGAGCGGGTTCGGGTGGCCCCAGGCGACCTGCTGCAGCGCCAGCCGCAGCGGCTCGGCGTAGGCGAAGCCGCCGTCGGTGAGCAGCATCAGCGCCGTGCTCAGGGCGGCCAGCTCGTCGTCGGAGAAGGAGATCGGGTCGAGGTAGAAGTTCTCGGGGGGCAGCGAGTAGAGCTCAGCCTCGAAGAAGCCCTCGCCCGGCTTCTCGACCCCGAGCTGGATGCCGAGGCTCTCCAGCTCCGCGCGGTCGGCGTAGAAACGGCGCGCGAACGCGTCGTCGTTCATGTCGCTGTAGCCCTCTACCTCGCGCTTGATCTCGAGGGCCGAGACCGGCCTCCCCTGAGCCATCAGGAACGAGATGAGAGAGAGCTGGCGGATCAGCTTCTCGGTGTCCTTCGCCACTGCTCGGCAGGATAGTCTCCGCGCAGCGCATGGACGTCCTCCGCAACCTCTTCGGCAACGTAACCGCGGGCATTATCCGGCTTTTGGTGACCGTCGGAATCCTTGCCGCGGTCTATTTCTTCCTCGTCAGGCCCGCTCTGGACACCACCGAAAACATCAGCCGGGAAACGAACCAGAGCATTCAGAACTCGTTCAAAGACAGCGGCATCAACGACATCAGCAGCACGATCGACGACGTCAACCGCCGGGTTCAGCGCGAAGTCAGGAAGTCGATCCGGCAGTCCCAGCAGCAGGGCAACGCCGACAAGCTGATCCGCTGTATCCAGCGAGTGCGGCCCGACGTCGACAAGCTGCAGCGCTGCAGCCGGCGCTTCCAGTAGGGCCGGGCCCAGGTTTATAAGAAGGCGAGCCCGATCAAGGTGGCGTTGCTGCCGATCAGGGCGACGATCACCGCGACCGCAGCCCAGACCAGCAAGCGGTGCAGGGATTCGAAGCGCTCCTCCATGCGATCGAACCGGGCGTCCATCCGCGCAAACCCGTCATCGACCTTCTTGTTGAGGTCGTCGAGGCGCTCGTCGGTCCATTTCTCCCTCGGGGTCATCATCACAGCCATGATCCTAGCGTAATGTTTTAGCTGCAACAGAACAAGGCGCAAAAGTCGCAGAAGTGGAAAATCTTTGGAGATTCTCTGCGACTTCAGGCGGCGCGCTGGGCGAAGAAGGCGCTGCCGGACAAGGCGCGGTCGAAGCCTGACCAGCACTCCCCCGTGGGGAGCTGCTTCTCGATGCGGTCGAAGCTGCCGAGGCGGCCGCCGAGGTTGTCGATCATGTGGACGAGGACGGCCTCGCGGGTGGCGGGGACGACGGGTGAGCCGTGCTCGAGCGAGCCGTGGTGGCTGAGGATGATGTGGAGGACGCACTGGGCGAGGGCGGGATCGAAGCCGGGAAGGTCCTCGATCGCCCGGCGCACGGTGTAGTAGCCGAGCGGGATCTCCCCCTGTAGGCGGCCGGCGTCGGTGAGGTCGATCGCCAGCGGGTCGTCGTTGTAGGCGACGCACTTGCCGATGTCGTGCAGGAGGGCGCCGGTGACGGCGACGTCGCGGTCGATCCCGGGGAAGAAGTTGGCGGCGGCGGAGACGGCCTGGGCGACCGAGAGCGTGTGCTCGAGCAGCCCGTGCCGGTAGGCCTGGTGGTAGACCTTCGCCGCCGGGGCGTCGCGGAAGCGCCGCCAGGTCTCCGAGCCCTCGCCGAAGAAGACCTCCAGCAGCTCGCGCAGCTGCGGCTTCTGTACCGTCGCCAGCAGCTCCCGCAGGTCGCCCTCCAGGCGCTCGAAGGACACCTCCGACGCTGCCGCCAGGTCCTCGGCCGTGTACTCGTGCGGCTCGGCCTCGCGCAGCCCGCTGACCTTGATCTTCGCCCCCCAGCGCTCGCTGATCTCGAAGACGCCGGTGACGAAGACGGGGGAGCCGGTGCAACAGAGCGCGTAATGCGTCTCCGCCTCCTCCCAGCAGACCGCCTCAGCGCTGCCGGTCGCGTCGCCGACCGAGAGCCGCAGCCAGGGGTCGCCGTTGCGCTTGCGCCGCAGCTCCCGCTCGCGAACCGCGTAGACGCCGCGCACGCGCTGGCCGTCCTCGAGGTCGCAGAGAGCGACCCGTACGGCGGACTCCTGCGGAGCGGATTCGGTCGGGACAAGGGTCTCGATCTGCGTCTGCTCGGCCATCGTTCGCCCAAGGTAAAGACGCGGGCGGACGGGCTTTGCTCCCCGGGCCGAGGCTAAAAAACCATCAGGCCGACGAGGGTGAGAAAGCCGGTCACCATGAGCCCGACCAAGGCGATGAACCCCTGGAACATCATGCGTCGAAGTTCCCGAATGTCGCCGTCGAGACGCGTGAAGCCTTCGACCATCCGACCTTCGACCGCGTTGAATCGCTGGTCCACAGCGTCGAAGCGCTGGTCCACCTTGTCGAACCGGTGATCCATGTCGCTCTTCAACTCGTCGAGGCGCTGGTCGGTCCAGGTCTCCCTCGGCGTCATCATCACGGTCATGATCCTAGCGTAATGTTTTAGCTGCAACAGAACAAGGCGCAAAAGTAAATTCTCTGCTTCAAGTCAGTGACAAATCGATCGCGGAGAGGCGCCGCTCCCGCTAGCCCGAGGCGGTGCCGCTGCCCAGCGGGATCACGAGGCGGTCGAGGGCGAAGAGCGGGCGCGCACCGGAGGGCACCCCACTCGGCACCCTCAGCGAGACGAGCCACTCGCCGCCCTGGTCGGCGGGCTTCTCGTTTGCCTTCCATTCAGCGGCGGCTTCGGCGACGGCTTTCGCGATCGTCGCCGGGACGAGCGGCATCTGGGGGAAGAGGGCCACCGGCAGCTCGGTGATCAAGTCCGGGCCGGACGCCTTCTCCTGCGACTCGTCCAGCTTGTAGCCATACGCGAGGTTCAAGGTCACGAAGAGGTCTGCGCCTTCCCCGAAGAGGGCCTTCAGCCCGCCCTCCAGCGCCTGTTCGAGCTCGCCGTCGAGGCGCCACTTTCCCCTCCACTCGAGCAGCGGGACCGCCGGGTGCTCAGCGGTGACGGTGGGGGTGCTCATCACGAAGGCCTGGTTCGTGGCGAAGCCCGGTGCCAGGTTCGCGTTGCGGCGGGCCGAAAGCGATGCCGTAGCACCGGGCGTGGCGGCCACGTCGAAGCCCGACAGCTCCAGCCGGAAGCTCGGCACGTCGGGCAGAGCGATCTCTCCCCCATCGCCGGGGCTGTAGCGCCACTGCTTGCCGGGCTCCACCTCGCTCGCGTCCAGCCGCACGGGGCCCTCGGCGCGGTTGACGAACTTCACCGTCGGCGGCTCGCCGCCGGGACTCGGGCCCGCGCCCTCCTCCAAGGTCAGCGTCAGCGCCTCGAGGACGTCCTCGCCCTCCTTGCCTTCCCTGCGCTGCAAGACGATGCGGAAGCGGCAGCTTTCGCCGAGAGCCGTGTCGTGCGGCTGCGGCGCCGCCGGCTCCGCGCCGTTCCAGTGCCGCGCCCATGCCTCGGCCACTCCCGCGGCAAGCGTCGCCGCGCTCTCGAGAGCAGCGAGGACCTTCTTCCGGTTGTCGGTCTGGGTAAGGAGCCGGTCCGCGAGCGAGCCCGTCGTCTCTTTGAGCTGCGGAGCCAGGTGGGCATAGGCGGCCAGCTCTTCGGCTAGGTCAGGGGACGACGGAAACGGAGCGGGAGGCGAGGAGGGCGGGTCCGCGCGCCGCCCCGCCTCGGGATCGGAAGCCACCGTCAGGAGAACCTCGTCCTGCGCCGCGTGCTCGTGCGCGTAGGTCGCCCCGAGGGTCCACCCGGAGAGGTCTTCGAGCGTGGGATCGACCTCGTCGCGGTGAGTCGCCGCGGCCGTCTGCTCGATCATGAGCGGAAGCGGCGGGTGCAGGCGGAGCGGCACCGGGACCTTCGCCGGAGCCGGGTCGTTGGCACCATCGTCCTGGATGATGGTGCTCACGTCATAGGCCGCCGCCAGCCCGGCCGCGGCGCCCTCGCGGAGGGCGCGCATCGCCGCTTCACGGCCGGCCGCCACCGCCTCGTCGTCGCCTTCGATCGCGAGAACAGGGGCGAGGCCCGCGACGAGGGCCCCCGCCAGCTCTCCCTTCGCCTCCGACAGCAGCCCGAGGACCTCCGGGCCGTGCCCCTCGAGGACAGCGGCGTAAGGCGTCGAGGTGAAGAGGTCGACGTCGGCGAGCAGCAGCCGCGCCCAGGGCTCGACGTCCTGGTCCCGGAAGGAGATCCGCCTCGCCCCCTTCCTCAGCCTGCCCTCGGCGTCCAGCTCCGGGACCTCCACGTCGGAGCGGCTCTGCAACTCCGGGTAGAGCGGCCGCAGCGCCAGATAGCGCGGGCCCTTCGCCTCCCCGTCGTCGGCTCCCGCTCCCACGGCGACGCAGCCTACTCCCCAGGTCCGGGATCGCAGCTGAGAAAGTAGGGCGATGAGGTTCGGGCGACCCCGGCTGCGAGCGACGATGGCGAGCTTCGCCGTCTTCGCCCTCGCGATGCCCGCGCTGCAGGGGAGCGGCGAGCGGTTCCACGGCACCGCCGAGCCGATCGGCCCGCAGTTGCGCCAGCGGATGACCGGCGTCTCCTGGCACCGCGGCTGCCCCGTCGGCTTCGACCGGCTGCGCCTCCTGCGCGTCGCCCATTGGGGCTTCGACGGCGAGGTCCACCGCGGCCGCCTCGTCGTCCACCGCGACTCCGCCCAGCCGATGCTGCGCACGATGCGCACCCTCTTCCGCCTCCGCTTCCCGATCCGCCGCATGCGCCTGGTCGACGCCTACGGCGCCGACGACCGCCGCAGCATGGCGGCCGACAACACCTCGGCCTTCAACTGCCGCTTCGTCGCCGGCACCAGCCGCTGGTCCGAACACGCCTACGGCCACGCGATCGACGTCAACCCGATCGAGAACCCCTACGTCACCGGCGACGGCTACGTCTCCCCACCCGCCGGCGCCCCCTATGCCGACCGCTCGCGGCGGGCGCCCGGCCTGATCCACCGCAACGGCCCGGTGGTCGCCGCCTTCGCCGAGAACGGCTGGGAGTGGGGCGGCAACTGGTCCTGGCC
>DASZDI010000255.1:0-2126 GCA_035942135.1 Solirubrobacterales bacterium
CCCCAACACCGCCCACTCCCTCAACCCGGTCCCCCTGATCGTCACCACGCCGGGAATCGACCTCCGCGACGGCGGCATCCTCGCCGACGTCGCCCCCACCGCCCTCGACCTCCTCGGCATCCCCCAGCCCGAGCCGATGACCGGCCGCTCGCTGCTCGGCGCATAGGCATAGCTGTCGCCGTTGACAGACGCGACACCTGTCTATACATTGTCTATACAAATGGCCGGAGCTAAGAAACAGGTCAACCTTCGCATCGAGTCGCAGGATCGAGCTCTCTTCGATCGTGCGGCAGATGCCCAGCGGGAGTCGCTCACCCAGTTTCTCGTCGAGAGCGGGAGGGAGCGGGCGGAGCGGTTGCTCGCCGACCGCAACAGCTTCACGGTCGACTCCGAGGACTGGAACCAGTTGATAGAGGCCTTGGACCGGCCCGCGCGGGTTCGTCCCGAGCTTGCCGATCTTTTCTCACGGCCCCGGCCTGAGTAGTTCCGCGTGACCCGCTTCACGGGGCCCGAGCCTTTGGATCGAGGGCACCCGATCAACGGCTTCAAGAGCGGGGAGGGGTCGCTGGACGTCTGGCTCACCCGTCAGGCCCGCGCCGCCGGAGGCGCCGGCAGCGCGAAGACCTATGTGGTCACCGACTCCGCGCAGGAGGATCGGGTGGTGGGATCCCACGCGCTTACCGGCGCATCGGTTGAGCATGGAGAAGCGACGGAGAGGGCCGCAAAGGGCATGGGTCGATACCAGATCCCGGCCGTCCTGCTTTCACGGCTGGCAGTCGACGTATCCGTTCAGGGGCGCGGGATCGGGGCACTGCTCCTGCGGGACGCCATGCTCCGCGCCGTCTCGGTCTCGGAAGAGGTGGGAGTGCGGCTTCTTCTCGCCCACGCCCTGAACGATTCAGCTCGCTCCTTCTACGTGAAGTTCGGCTTCGAAGAGTCCCCCACGGATGTGATGAACCTCCAGATCATCGTCAAGGACATCAAGGCGACCCTTGCCTGCTGACGCGAGGGACCGCTGTACTCCTGGCCGGTCGACTCGCTGCTCTTAAACTTGACAGATAAAGGCTCAGATTTCATAATCCCTCACAGGAAGATCATCGAAGGATGCCCCGCAACGAAGGCGAGGGCATAGGACTCAGGAGGTATGAAGATGGCACTTGTGAGATGGGACCCGGCTCGGGAGCTGGACGCTCTCCAGGGCGACGTGAACAGGCTCTTCGACAGCTTCTTCGGCCGTCGCGAGGGGGCCGCTGCGAACGGTTATGCCTCGCGCCGGTGGATTCCGCCGATGGACCTGGTCGAGACCGAGGACAGCCTTGTCCTCCGCGCGGACCTGCCGGGTGTAGAGCGCGACGACATCGACATCGAGGTCAAAGACGGCGTGCTCACCGTCTCCGGCGAGCGCAAGGCCCAGCACGAGGAGAAGCGCGAGGGCTTCCACCGCGTCGAGCGGTCCTTCGGGCGGTTCTCGCGGGCGCTGGAGCTGCCGAAAGGCGTGGAGCCCGACAGCATCGACGCCGGCTTCGAGCGCGGCGTGCTCGAGGTGCGGATGCCGAAGCCGGCGGAGCGGAAGCCGACCAGGATCGAGATCCGCTCGGGAGACGAGCAGCGCACGATCGAGCACGAGGATCGCGAGCTGGTCGGAGCAGGCGGCCGGAGCTAGCCGACGCATACGCTGCGGGCGTGCGCAACGACCCGCAGCGACTGAGGTTCGAGATCGAGGCCCGCGACGGCAGCGCCCGCGCGGGCGTCGTCCATACCGCCCACGGGCCGATCGAGACGCCGGCCTTCATCCCGCTGGCGACGAAGGGGACGGTGCGCGGGCTCGAGTCGGCCGAGGTGGCCGGACTCGGCTACCAGCTGATCCTCGGCAACACCTACCACCTGTTCGTCTCGCCGGGGCCGGAGCGGATCGCCGCCGCCGGCGGGCTGCACGGCTTCATGAGCTGGGAGCGGGCGTTGATCACCGACTCCGGCGGCTTCCAGGTCTTCTCACTCGCCCACGGCGGCGTCGCCGACGAGGTCAAGGGCAGCGGCCGCTCCGGCGACCACGGCTCCAAGGTCGAGATCACCGAGGAGGGCGCCCGCTTCCAGTCGCCGCGCGACGGCGCCGAGCTGTTCATCTC
>DASZDI010000256.1:0-5880 GCA_035942135.1 Solirubrobacterales bacterium
GTCGATCCCGTCCAGCTCCTGGCCGATCGGGCCGCCCGCCTCTTCGGAGACGGCGATGTCCTCGTCGGTCATCGCCGAGGCGATCCAGAGGGCTTCGCGGTGGGAGACCAGGCCCGACAGCGCGGTGACCAGGCCGCCGCCGCCGCGGCGGACCGTGCGCTCCCCGTCCTCGCCGCGCTCGAACTGCAGCGGGCCGCGGTTGGAGACGATGATCAGCGGCGAGGAGTCCACGCCGCAGAGACTAGAGAGTCAGCTTTCGACGTCGCCGATCAGGTCGAGCCAGTCGCGCAGCAGGCGCGGGGTGAGGAACCGTCGCCTGGCGTACTCCTTGCCCTCGCGCCCCAGCTTCTTGCCCAGCTCGGGGTCGCGGAGGATCTCGACGCAGCGCTCGGCGCACTGTTCGGGCGAGTCGACGAGGAAGCCGCTGACCCCGTCCTCGATCTGCAGCGGGATGCCCCCGACGTTGCCGCCGATCGTCGGCCGGCCCTTCCAGAGCGCCTCGGTGACGGTCAGGCCGAAGCCCTCGCGGATCGACTTCTGCAGGCAGACGTCCGACTGCGACTGGAAGGCGTTGACCTCGATCGCGCCGACGTTGTTGAGGTTGCTGAGGATTTTGATGTCCTCGTCGCCGTCGGCGTATTCGAAGGTCTTCTGGAAGTACTCCATCCCCTCGGGGTCGTCGGTGGCCATCGAGCCGACCATCGCCAGCTGCGCCTCCGGCACCTGCGCGGTGACTTGGCGGTAGGCGTCGATGACGCCGATCGGGTCCTTCCACGGGTCGAAGCGGGAGACCTGGGTGATCAGCGGCCGGTCGACGTCGATCCCGAACTGGCGGCAGACGAAGGCCGCGTCCTCGGGGGAGAAGGCCATGTTCTTCGGCGAGAGCGGGTCGATCGCGGGCGGCATGATTTTGACCGCCTCGCGGTGTGCGCCCATCCCGCCGGGGACGTAGTCGGGCAGGTGCCAGACGGAGGCGTCGTACTCTTCGATCATCGGCAGCAGGCGGGCGATCGGGGCCGGGTTCGGCGTCGAGAGGTCGATGTGGCAGCGCCAGATCCAGTTCTTGCCCTTCGCCAGGGCGCCGCGGCGGAGGCCGATCGGCTGCGGGTCGTGGACGATCACCACGTCCCACTCGCCCTGCAGGCCCTCGGCGTTGATCTGGTTGATCTCGTCGAAGAGCTCCCACTGCTCGTCGCTGAGGGTCTCCTCCGCTCCCTGGAGGGAGTTGTGGAGGAGCTTGGTCGCGTTGTAGAACTCTTCTTTGCCGAAGATCACGTGCCAGTGCGCGTCGAGGCCGACGTCGCGCATCAGCGGCACCAGCGTGTAGAGGATCTCCGAGACGCCGCCGCCGAAAGCGGTGGCGCTGACGTGGAGGACCCGCTTGCCTTTCAACGGCTCGGCGAGCTCGCGGATCTGCTCCGTCAACTCCTTGCCGACGATGTGGGTGTAGTCGGTGAGGGTCTTGTGGCCGAGTGCGACTTCCTGAAGCAAGCCCGGAGTTCTACACGCCTCGGCGGCGACGTGTGTGCCGGGCGCCGAACGCGGGGCTAACCGGAGGAGGGGCTGTCCGGCCGCTTGCCGAGGGTCAGCTCGATCTGCTCGCGCTCGTTGTCGCGGAGGATCGTCAGCGTCACCTTGTCGCCGGGCCGGCGGTTGGCGACGAGGTAGGCGAGGTCGTCGGGGCCGACCACGTCCTGGCCGTCGACCTGCAGGATCACGTCGCCGCCGGTCCGGTAGCGCGCCGCCTGGAATTTGACCTGGTCGTCGCCGTCCTCGAGCCCCGCCTCCTCGGCCGGGCCGCCGGAGACCACTTCGGAGACCAGGCCGCCGAAGGTCGTCTCGAGCCCGAGCTTGCGGGCGAGCTGCGGGTAGAGCGACTGGCTGGAGACGCCGATGTAGGCGTATTCGGCCTCGCCGTCCTCGCGCAGCTGGGCGATCGAGCGCTTCACCGAGGAGACCGGGACCGCGAAGCCGACGCCGTCGTTGGCGCCGGAGCTGGTCTCGATCTGCTGGTTGATCCCGATCACCCTGGCGCCGGCGTCGAGCAGCGGGCCGCCGGAGTTGCCGGGGTTGATCGAGGCATCGGTCTGGATCGCCCCGGCGATCTGGAACCGGGTCAGGGAGCGGACCGAGCGGTCGGTGGCGGAGACGACGCCGACCGAGAGCGACTGCTGCTCGCCGAAGGGGCTGCCGATCGCCGCGACCGGCTGGCCGACCAGGAGCTCGCGGTCGTCGCCGAGCTCGAGCGGCTGCAGGTCGAACCCGTTCGGCTCGATCCGCAGCAGGGCGACGTCGACGAAGGGGTCGAAGCCGACGATCTCGGCGGGGACGACGTTGCGGTCGGGGAACTCGACGAAGACTTCCTCCGCGGGCTCGCGGTCGCCGCTCGATTCGTCGGTGACGACGTGGGCGTTGGTGACGATCTCGCCGTCGGCGTTGAGCACGAAGCCGGAGCCCTCGGCGGCGCCCGCCGAGCTGAACACCGAGCGGATCGTGACCACCCCGGGGGCGGCGTCGCGGAAGATCTGAGCGGCGTCGAAGCCGGGGCTTGCGGTCTCGACGACCACCTGCGGCTCGGGCTCCGCGGTGGTGACAGGGTCGGGCCCGGGCCGGGCGGCGGTGCCGGGGTCGCTCTCCTCGGCGCCGCAGCCGGCGAGCAGGCCGAGGCAGAGCAGCAGCGCGACGAGCAGGGCCGCCCGCCTCATGCGCCGCTCCTGACGGGGGCGCGGGAGGGGCGCGCGGCGCCCGGCTCGCGGCGGGCCGGCGGCAGGTCCAGGGTGAAGGCGGTGAAGCGGCGGCTGGAGCTGATCGTGATCTCCCCCTGCATCCGCTGCGCAAGCTCGGTGGCGATCGCCAGCCCGAGTCCGGAGCCGCCCGCCGTGTCGGCCGTGTAGAAGCGCTCGAAGATCCGTTTCTGAGCGCGCTGGGGGATGCCCGGCCCCGCGTCGGAGACGGTCAGCTCGGCACGGCCGTTGGCGGAGTAGGTGGTCACGGTGACGTCGGTGCCCTCGGGGGTGTGGGTGAGGGCGTTGTCAAGCAGGATACGGATGACCTGACGCACCCGATCGGGGTCGCCGAGGGCGATCGCGGGCTCCTCCGGGGTGCGCAGCTGCAGGCGCGAGCCGCGCAGGTCGGCGCGGGCGCCGAACTCCCTGGTCACCTCGCGGGCGAGGGCGGTCAGGTCGACCGCCCCGGCGCGCATCACCACCGCCCCGGCGTCGAGCTGGGAGAGGTCGAGCAGGTCGGTGGTGAGCTTGGTCAGCCGCTCGATCTGCTGCCGCATCGTCCGCACGAACTCGGCTCGCTCCTCCGGGCTCGGGTCCTCGTCTTCGAGCAGCTCGACGAAGCCGCCGAGGCTGAAGATCGGGGTGCGGAGCTCGTGCGAGGCGTTGGCGATGAACTGCTTGCGGGCGCTGTCGAGCTCGGCCAGGCGCCGCTGCATCTCGTTGAAGGTGCGGGCGAGCTGCCCGAGCTGCCCGACCGAGGCGACCGGGATCGTCGTTTCGAAGTTGCCGTCGGCGACCTTGCGGGCGGCTTCCTGGAGGCGCTGGATGTTCCCGGCCGCGGCGCGCGTGTAATAGAGACCGATCGCGGTGGCGATCGCGACCGCGATCAGGCCGCCGGTGAGGATCTGCAGCTTCACCTCCTCGTCGCCGCCCCCGGCGCCGCCGATCGCGACCACGTAGATGTAGACGACCGCGGTGGCGCCGACCGCGATCGCGATCGCGGTCAGGGTGATGCGGCTCGCGAGGTCGCCGAGTCGGAGCGGCCGCACGCGCCTACTCCCGGAACCGGTAGCCGACCCCGCGCACCGTGAACAGGTACTCCGGCTCTTTCGGGTCCTTCTCGAGCTTCTCGCGCAGGTGGCGGATGTGGACGTCGACGGTGCGCGGGTCGCGGTAGTCGGAGTCGCCCCAGACGTGCTCGAGCAGGGTCTCGCGGGTGAGGACGCGGCCGGGGGAGCGGGCGAGGGCGCCGAGGATCTCGAACTCGACGTAGGTGACTTTGATCTCCTCGTCGCCGAGGGTGACCATGCGGCGGTCGAAGTCGATCGTCAGCTCGCCGGTCTCGATCGCGCCGGTCGCCGCCGTCTCCCCGCCCATCCGCGAGCGCCGCAGCGCCGCTTTCACCCGGCTGCGGAACTCGCGCATCGAGAAGGGCTTGGTGATGTAGTCGTCGGCGCCGACCTCGAGTCCGGCGACCTTGTCGGTCTCGCTGCCTTTCGCGGTCAGCATGATGATCGGCACCTGGCTGCGCGAGCGCAGCTGGCGGCAGACTTCGACCCCGTCCATGCGGGGCAGCATCAGGTCGAGGATGACCAGGTCGAAGCGCCCTTCCTCGAAGCGCCGCAGCGCTTCCGAGCCGTCGAGGGCGGAGGTGACGTGGTAGCCGTCTTTGCGCAGGGGGTAGCTCAGCAGCGTCTGGATCGACTGCTCGTCATCGACGAGGAGGATGCGGGTTGAGCCGTTGGGCACAGATCAAGGGTAGTAACCGGCGCAGTTTGGACGCATGTGCGAGTACTAAGAACTAAGGATCTGGGTACCCCGGCCGATAATGACCGCGAAGGCAATGCAGCCCAATGAACTGAAATCCCTAGTAGAGGCCGGGACCTACAAACCGGACCCCGCCCAGGTGGCGACGGCGATGCTGAGCCGCCGCGGCGTCAGGGAGCTATTGACCGGGATCCACGCTACGGGCCCGCAAAATGGTCATAGCTCCGCCCCGCCAGAGTTCCACCACCGGGCAGCCTGATCTCTACTCCCTCTCCCGCGACGGCTTCGCCGATCGGGACCAAGGTCGTCTCCGCGGCCTCGCCGACCCGGGCGGAGGCCTCTTGCAGGGCGTCCGCCGGGAGCGCGGCCAGCAGCTCGTAGTCCTCGCCGCCGGAGACCGCCGACTCGAGCGGGTCCCGCCCCGCCGCGGCGGCCACCTCGGCCACGCCCGCCGCGAGCGGTAGGACGGCGGCATCGATCCGCAGGGCGACGTCGCTTGCGCGAGCGAGGTGGGCGGCGTCGCCGGCGAGGCCGTCGCTGAGGTCGATCATCGCCCGGGCGCCGGCGGCGGCTAGCGCCTGGCCGGAGCGCAGGCGGGGGGCCGGGACCAGCTGGCGGGCGCGGAGCCGCGCCGCCGTGGCCTCGGGGACGGCGGCGGCGAGGTCGGGATCGTCGAGCAGGAGCCGCCCCGCGGCCGCGGCGCCGATCTCGCCGGTCAGGACCAGCAGGTCGCCGGCCTCGGCACCGCCGCGGCTGACCAGCCGCTCGGGAGCCTCGGCGTGGCCGACCACCGTCACCGCCAGGGTCAGGGTCGGGGCGCGGGTGACGTCGCCGCCAGCGAGGGTGGTGCCGGTCTCCGCGGCGAGCTCGAGCAGGCCGTCGAGGAGCGCCAGGAAGTCCTCCTCGCCCAGGTCCGACGGGGCTCCGAGCACGACGTAGGCCTCGCCCGCTTCCGCCCCCATCGCGGCCAGGTCGGAGAGGGCCGTCGCCATCGCCTTGCGGCCGACCAGCCGCAGCTCCGCCTCCTCGCGGCGGAAGTGGACTCCCTCGACGATCGCGTCGACCGAAGTCGCCGTGGCGCCCCCCGGAACGGTGACGGCGGCGTCGTCGCCGGAGCCGAGGTGGACCCGGGCCCCGTCCCGCGGCAGGCGCTCGCGAAGCTTCGCCAGCAACTCGAACTCGCCCATCAAACGACTATCCCAGACACTAAGGTGCGACGAAGTGGAGCGCCGCCAACCATTCCTGCACCGTGTCGGCGAGGTGGGGTCGCGGGTGGGGAAGAAGCCGCCGCGCAGCCGCAAAGTCCGTCTCGCCCTCCAGGTCGGCCTCGTGCTGCTGATCTTCGGCTTCCTCGTCCTCACGGTGATCCGGCAGTGGTCGGAGATCC
>DASZDI010000257.1:0-2079 GCA_035942135.1 Solirubrobacterales bacterium
GCGACGAGATGACCCGGATCATCTGGTCCTTCATCAAAGAGCAGCTGATCCTCCCTTACCTCGACGTCGAGCTCGAGTACTACGACCTCGGGATCGAGAGCCGCGACGCCACCTCCGACCAGATCACCGTTGACGCCGCCGACGCGATCAAGCGCCACGGGGTCGGCGTCAAGTGCGCGACGATCACGCCGGACGAGGCGCGGGTTGAGGAGTTCGGCCTGAAGGAGATGTACCGCTCGCCGAACGGGACGATCCGCAACATCCTCGGCGGCGTCATCTTCCGCGAGCCGATCGTGATCTCGAACATCCCGCGGCTGGTGCCGGGCTGGACCAAGCCGATCGTGATCGGCCGCCACGCCTTCGGCGACCAGTACCGCGCCACCGACCTGGTCGTACCCGGCGAGGGGACGCTGACCCTTACCTACACGCCCAAGGACGGCTCCGACCCGGTCGAGCTCGACGTCTACGACTTCCCCGGCGGCGGCATCTCGATGGCGATGTACAACCTCGACGAGTCGATCCGCGAGTTCGCCCGCGCCTCGCTGCGCTACGGCCTCGACCGCGGCTTCCCGGGCTACATGTCGACGAAGAACACCATCCTCAAGCGCTACGACGGGCGCTTCAAGGACCTCTTCGCCGAGATCTACGAGACCGAGTTCAAAGCCGACTTCGAGGCCGCCGGGCTGACCTACGAACACCGCCTGATCGACGACATGGTCGCCGCCGCGCTGAAGTGGGAAGGCGGCTACGTGTGGGCCTGCAAAAACTACGACGGCGATGTCCAGTCCGACACCGTCGCCCAGGGGTTCGGCTCGCTCGGGTTGATGACGAGCGTGTTGATGAGCGCCGACGGCAAGACCGTCGAGGCCGAGGCCGCTCACGGCACCGTCACCCGTCACTACCGTCAGCACCAGCAGGGCAAGCCGACTTCCACCAACCCGATCGCCTCGATTTTCGCCTGGACCCGGGCGCTTGCCGCCCGCGGGCGGATGGACGAGACCCCTGAGGTGTCGAAGTTCGCGGAGACGCTCGAGCGCGTCTGCATCGAGACGGTCGAAAGCGGCAAGATGACGAAAGACCTGGCGCTGCTGGTGGGCGGCGGCCAGGAGTACCAGACCACGCAGGAGTTCCTCGCCGCGATCGACGAGAACCTCCAGAGCGCGATGGCCTGAGCGGTCTTCCAAACCCCTACTCCGAGGAGAAGATTCAGTGAGCACCTCCCCTGTCAAGGTCACCGTCACCGGCGCCGCCGGCCAGATCGGCTATGCGCTCCTGTTCCGCATCGCCAGCGGGGCGATGCTCGGCCCCGACACGCCGGTCAAGCTGAGCCTGCTGGAGATCCCCCCCGCGCTCAAAGCCGCCGAGGGCACCGCGATGGAGCTCGACGACTGCGCCTTCCCGCTGCTGAGCGGGATCGAGATCACCGACGACCCCAAGCAGGCTTTCGACGGCTGCAACGTCGGCCTGCTGGTCGGCGCCCGTCCGCGTGGGCCGGGTATGGAGCGCTCCGACCTGCTCGAGGCCAACGGCGGCATCTTCAAGCCGCAGGGCGAAGCGATCAACGAGGGCGCGGCCGACGACGTCAAGGTCCTGGTGGTGGGGAACCCCGCCAACACCAACTGCCTGATCGCGATGTCGAACGCTCCCGACGTCCCGCGCGAGCGCTTCACCGCGATGATGCGGCTCGACCACAACCGGGCGATCTCACAGCTCGCCGCCAAGCTCGGCAAGCCGGTCTCCGCGGTCACCAACATGCCCAGCGGGGGCAACCACTCGGTCACCCAGTACCCCGACCTGGTGAACGCCAAAGTCGAGGGCGCCGGCGCCTGGGACGCGGTCGACGACGAGGACCTTGATGTCGTCCGCGGCGTGGTTGTTGATGGCCTGGCCCTGCGGCTTGAAGATGCCGCCGTTGGCCTCGAGGAGATCACCGCGCTCCATGCCCTTCGTGCGCGGGCGGGCGCCGACGAGCAGCGCGACGTTGGCGCCGTCGAACGCCTGCTCGGGGTCGTCGAAGATGTCCACGCCGGCCAGCAGCGGGAACGCGCAGTCGAACAGCTCGAGCGCGGTGCCCTCGGC
>DASZDI010000258.1:0-3316 GCA_035942135.1 Solirubrobacterales bacterium
GCGCAGCGCATCTCCAACGGTGCGGTGCCCGACCTGCTCAAGGGCAAGCAGATCTACACGCTGGACCTGGCCGCCCTCGTCGCCGGCTCCAAGTACCGCGGCGAGTTCGAGGAGCGCCTGAAGAAGGTGATGAAGGAGCTCACCCAGCGCGGCGACATCATCCTTTTCATCGACGAGCTGCACAACCTCGTCGGCGCCGGCGCCGCCGAGGGCGCGATCGACGCCGCCTCGATCCTCAAGCCGGCTCTCGCCCGCGGCGAGCTGCAGACGATCGGCGCCACCACCCTCGACGAGTACCGCAAGTACCTCGAGCGCGACTCGGCGCTGGAGCGCCGCTTCGCCCAGATCAGGGTCGACCAGCCCTCCCCGGAGGACACGGTCCGCATCCTCGAGGGCCTGCGCGAGCGCTACGAACAGCACCACCGGGTGACGATCCGCGACGACGCCCTCGAAGCCGCCGCCGAGCTCGCCGCCCGCTACATCTCCGACCGCTTCCTGCCCGACAAGGCGATCGACCTGATCGACGTGGCGGGCTCGCGGATGCGGATCAAGTCGATGAGCACGCCTCCCGTCTACCGTGACCTCGAGGAGGAAATCGAGACGACGCGGCGCGAAAAGGAGTCCGCGATCGAGGCCCAGGAGTTCGAAAAGGCCGCCAACCTGCGCGACACCGAGCGCCAGCTGACCACCCGCAAGCGCCAGCTCGAAGACGAGTGGGCCGAGGGCGAGAACGGCGAACGGCCCGAGGTGGGCGAGGAGGAGATCGCCGACATCGTCTCGATGTGGACCGGCATCCCCGTCTTCAAGCTGACCGAGGCCGAGACCAAGAAACTGATCCGGATGGAGGAGGAACTCCACAAGCGGGTGATCGGCCAGGAGGTCGCGATCACCGCCGTCTCGAAAGCGATCCGCCGCTCCCGCGCCGGGATCAAGGACCCGAAGCGCCCGGCCGGCTCGTTCATCTTCCTCGGCCCCTCCGGGGTCGGCAAGACCGAGCTCGCCCGCACCCTCGCCGAGTTCCTCTTCGGCGACGAGGAGGCGATGGTCCGGATCGACATGTCCGAGTACATGGAGAAGCACGCGGTCAGCCGCCTGGTCGGCTCGCCCCCGGGCTACATCGGCTACGACGAGGGCGGCCAGCTGACCGAGGCCGTGCGCCGCAAACCGTATTCGGTGCTGCTGCTCGACGAGATCGAGAAGGCGCACCCGGACGTCTTCAACATCCTCCTGCAGATCCTCGAGGACGGGCGCCTCACCGACGCCCAGGGCCGCACGGTCGACTTCCGCAACGCGATCGTGATCATGACCTCGAACATCGGCGCGGGCGAGATCTCGAAGAACACCTCGATCGGGTTCACCGTCTCCGAGGAGACCGGCATGTCCTACGGCGACATGAAGAACCGGATCATGAGCGACCTGAAGAAAGTCTTCCGGCCGGAGTTCCTCAACCGGATCGACGAGGTGATCGTCTTCCACAAGCTCGCCAAGGAGGAGGTCAAGGAGATCATCGACCTGATGATCAACCGCGTCCGCGTCCAGGTCGCCGAGCACGAACTGCAGCTGGAGCTGACCGACGAGGCCAAGGACCTGCTGGTCGAGAAAGGCTGGGACCCGTCGATGGGCGCCCGTCCGCTGCGCCGGGCGATCCAGCGCTACATCGAGGACCCGCTGGCCGACGAAGTCCTGCGCCAGGGCGAAATGACCCCCGGCTCGACGGTGATGGTCGCCCGCGATGAGTCCGGCGACGAGGACGACAAACCGCTCAGCCTCGAGATCATCGCCCCGAAGAAGCCGAAGCTAAAAGAGCCGGAGCGCGAGAAGGTCGGCGTCGGCGCCAAGAAGGACGACGGCGACGAGCCCGTCGACGCGGACGAGCCCTCGCCCGCCGACGAGTCTTAGTCCGGTCCGATCGAGGGACTTGCCCGGGGCGGGAGCGATTCGGCCGCCTCTCGAGATCGTCGCTTCCTTGGTTTGTTCCGCATAGCGACACAAACGAAGGAAGCGCTCCGGTCATCTGCACCGCATAGCGGCACAAGGGACCGGAGCGCTTGTTCGGCCAGGGCGTCTCTGTCGCTACGGTTCCGCATATGAGAGAACCGGGACGGACCGCGATCGGCACCTGGAGCGGTGGCCGCTTCCTCCACTTCGGCGAGAAGATCGAGGAGGACCGGTTGGCGGCGCTGCTGCGGCCGGGCGACGGCATCGACACCGTCCTCACCGCCGACGCCTACGGCCAGGGCGAGGCCGACCGTGTCTTGGCGCGGGCGCTGGCGGGCGTGCCCCGTGACGACTACAGCCTGATCGGCGCCGTCGGCCACGACTTCTACGAGGGCGAGCGGGAAGGGCCGAAGGGCTTCCCGCGCTTCACCGACCCGCGCCTGCGCGGTCCCGACCAGTACGGGAGCTACCTGCGGATGGCGACCGAGGCGAGCCTGGAGCGGGTCGGCGCCGAGTCCTTCGACCTGCTGCTGCTCCACAACCCCGACCGCACCGGCTACTCGAGCGAGGTCGTCTGGGACGGGATGGCGGCGCTGCGCGAGGCGGGCCTGACGGTGCGGATCGGCGTCGCTCCCGGCCCGGCCAACGGCTTCACCCTCGACCTGATCTCCTGCCTGGAGCGCTTCGGCGACCGGATCGACTGGGCGATGATCATCCTCAACCCGCTCGAGCCCTGGCCCGGCGAGCTCTGCCTCGACGCCGCCGCCCGCCACGAGGTCAAGGTGCTAACCCGCGTCGTCGACTACGGCGGCCTCTTCTGGGGCGACGTGCGGCCGGGGGCGGAGATGGCCGAGTACGACCACCGCAAGTTCCGCCCCGCCGGCTGGATCGAAGCAGGCCTGGAGAAGCTCGATCGCCTGCGCCCCTTCGCCGAGCGCGCCGACCTGACGCCGATGCACCTCGCCTGCCAGTGGAACCTCGGCCATCCCGCCGTCGAGTCCGTCGCCCCGACCCTGATCCAGGAGATCGGCCCCGAGGACCGCCCGATCGAGGACAAGCGCGCCGAGCTGGCCGCGCTCCCCGCCGACCAGCGCCTCAGCGCCGAGGACATCGCCGAGATCCGCGCCATCGGCGACAACACCGGCTCGATGGCTCTCAAGGGGGCCAATCCCGAGCACGAGGGCGAAGAACGCCCCGACCGCTGGGAGCTCAGCGACGAGCTAGCAGCAGTCGGCGACCGCTGGGGCATCGATCCGGCCCGAGATCTAGCTGCGACGAGGTGACGAGAGGGGGGCCGGGTGCCCTCTCCCTGAAGCCGTCGCGCAGCTGAGTCGCTTGCCGAGCTTCGAGTCGCTGGTCCTTGAGCTTCCGGGAGAGG
>DASZDI010000259.1:0-8677 GCA_035942135.1 Solirubrobacterales bacterium
GCCGGGCGGCGTCGATCTCGAGCTTCATGTTGGCCAGGTCGAAGGCGATCGACTGGTTCTCGATGATCTTCTTGCCGAACTGTTCGCGCTCTTTGGCGTAGTCCAGGGCGTACTCGTAGGCGGCGCGGGCGATGCCCAGCGCCTGGGCGCCGACGGTCGGCCGGCTCGCCTCGAAGGTCTGCATCGCCGCCTGCGATTTCGATTTCTTGCCTTCGCGGACCCGCGCCAGGCGTTCGTCGAGCTTCTCTTTGCCACCCAGCAGGCAGGAGCCCGGGATACGACAGTCGTCGAGGTGGACGTCGGCGGTGTGGGAGGCGCGGAGGCCGTGCTTCTTCACCTTGGCGCCCTGCTCGCAGCCCTTGGTGCCGGGCGGGATGACGAAGGCTGCGTGGCCGCGCGAGCCGAGCTCGCGGTCGACGGTGGCGATCACGACATGAACATTCGCGATGCCGCCGTTGGTCGCCCAGGCCTTCTGGCCGTTGATTACCCACTCGTCCTTGGCCTCGTCGTACTTGGCGCTGGTGCGGATGCCGGAGACGTCGGACCCGGCGTCGGGCTCGGAGGCGCAGAAGGCGCCCAGCTTGACGTCGTCGGGAGTGCCGTAGCACTGCGGGATCCACTCGCCCATCTGCTCCGGGGTTCCCTGCCCGAAGATCGCGGCGACCGCGAGGGTCGTGCCCATGATCGCCATGCCGATGCCGGCGTCGCCCCAGAAGAGCTCCTCGTTGGCGATCGGCAGGGTCAGGCCGGTCTCGTCGGCCCAGAACTGGCCGACGGCTTCGAAGCTGTAGAGGCCGATCTTGGCGGCCTCCTCGATCACCGGCCACGGCGTTTCCTCGCGCTCGTCCCACTCCTCGGCGGCGGGGCGGACGCCGTTCTCGGCGAAGCCGTGGACCCAGTCCCGGATGTCTTCCTGGTCCTGGTTGAGCGCGAGCGAGAACTTGGTCTCGCCCTGGTTGTCCGAGGCGCTGTTGGCCTCGTTCAGAAGTGCGTTTGCATCGACGTCTGCGACAGAGGAATCGGCCATGCCGGAATTCTACATGGAACGATGTCGTCTTCGTGAGAGCCGGGAGGCTCAGACGTCGCGCAGGTCGAAGGCCCGCAGCCCCTCGTTGCCCCCATCGGTGCAGTCGAAGAAGCGGCGGTTGACGCAGCCATAGGACTCGCCCGTCCCCTCGTAGGCGCGCTCGACCGAGAACTGGCAGTGGGGCAGCGGCTCGCCGGTCATCTTGACGCCGCCGAACCCGCCCGGCTCGAGCACCGCGGAGAGCTCGACCTCGGCCCCGTAGACCTCCTGCATGCAGCCGAGGTACTGCTCGCCGCTGAGGCGATCGACGAAGCTGTAGAGGTAGCGGCAGCCGATTTCGACGCAGCCGCGCGGCTCGACCATCTTGTCGCAGAAGGAGCGGCACTGGCGGCACTCGCCGACCTCGGTGCGCGTAACGGTCATGGGAGAAGTCTAGGGATGCGAGACCGCGGAACCAAGCCGTTTACGGCTCACGCGGCGATCGCGTCGGGGCCGAGGAGCTGGTTGATCTCGTAGCGCAGGTTGGGAGAGACCTGGACGCGGTACTCCTCGCCGATGCGCAGCTTCTTCGGGCCCTCGCTGGTCTGCATCACGAGGTGGACGTCCGCCTCGCCCTTGTGGTCGACGAGCAGGGACTTCAGCTCCTCCATCAGCCCCGGCCTGCCGAGCTTGTCGACGTCGACGGAGAGCTGCAGCGGCCCGCTCGGCAGCGCCGTCACCTTCTTCGGCGCGGCGGCGATCTCGGCGGCGTCGGGTTCGAAGCGCTGCGCCTCCTGGACGACCAGCTTCGTCTCCCCCCGGTCCTTGTGGTCGAGCCGGCCACGGACGAGGAGGATCGCGTCGGGCTGGACCACCTCGGCGATCTCGGACTGGTCGGCCTTGAAGACGAGCATCTCGACCTGCCCCTCGACGTCGTCGAGGGTCGCAAACATCATCTGGTTGCCGCTCTTGGTGCGGATCTTCTTGCAGTCGACGACGATCCCGCCGACCGTCACCCAGGCCCCGTCGGGCTTGCCGCCGAGCTGGGCGAGGCTGCAGTCGACCCGCGCCCGCAGCGCCGGCCCGACTTCGGCGAGCGGGTGCGAGGAGAGGTAGGTGCCGAGCGTCTCCTTCTCCATCGCCAGCATCTCGGCCCGCTCGAACTCGGCGGCGGGGATCGGCGGCCGGTGGTGGGCCTGCGAGTGCGCCGCCCCGCCCCCGCCGTCGTCGCCGAAGTCGAAGATCGAGCCCTGGCCGAGCTGCGCGTCCTCCTGCGCCTTCCCCCCCGCCGACTGCGCCGCGGGCAGCGTTTCCAGCATCCCTTTGCGGCTGTCGCCGGTGGAGTCGAGGGCGCCGCACTTGATCAGGCACTCGATCGCCCGTTTGTTGACGGCGCGACAGTCGACCCGCTCGCAGAAGTCCCAGATCGACTCGATCGGCTTCTCCTCGCGGGCGCGGAGGATCGCCTCCACCGCCGCATGGCCGACGTTCTTGACGGCGTCGAGGCCGAAGCGGATCTTGTTCTCGGTGACGACGAAGCTGTGGTCGGAGGAATTGACGTCGGGCGGCAGCACGTCGATCCCCATCTCCGCGCAGCGGTTGACGAAGAAGGGCACCTTGTCTTTGGTGTTCATCACCGAGGAGATCACCGCCGCCATGTACTCGGCGGGGTAGTTCGCCTTCAGGTAGGCGGTGCGGTAGGAGATCAGCGCGTAGCAGGCGGCGTGGGACTTGTTGAAGGAGTAGTCGGCGGCGGCTTCGTTCAGCTTCCAGAGGTCGGCGGCGACCTTGGGGTCGGTGTTCGATTCCGCCAGGCCCTGCATGAACTTGTCCTTCATCGTCGCCATCAGGTCGCGCTTCTTCTTGCCGATCGCCTTGCGGAGGTCATCCGCCTGGGCACCCGAGAAGCCCGCCATCGTGCGGGCGATCGCCATCAACTGCTCCTGGTAGACGACGCAGCCGTGGGTCTCCTCGGTGATCGCCTTCAGCCGCGGGTCCGGGTAGCGGACCGAGGCGGGGTTCTTCTTGCCCTTCGCATAGGCGGGGATGTAGGCCATCGCGCCGGGGCGGTAGAGAGCGCCGAGGGCGACGAGGTCGGCGAACTCGGTCGGCCCCACCTTGCGCAGGGCGTCCCGCATCCCCTCCGACTCGAACTGGAAGACCCCGGTCGAGTCGCCGCGCGCCAGCATCTCGTAGGTCTTGGCGTCGTCGAGCGGGATCGCCTCCATGTCGATCTCCTCGCCACGCGAGCGGCGGATGATGTCGATCGCGTCCTCGATCACGTCGAGGTTGCGGAGGCCGAGGAAGTCCATCTTCAGCAGCCCCATCTCCTCGATCGGGCCCATCGAGTACTGGGTCACGATCTTGTACTGGCGCTCGGGCTTGCCGGACCCGTTGCCGTTTGCGGCGGCCGCCGGGGCGTTGCGGTCCTCCGCCAGCTGCAGCGGCACCACCTCCTGCAGCGGCCGGTCGGCGATCACCACCGCGGCGGCGTGGATCGAGTTGTTGCGGATGATCCCCTCGAGGCCCTGGGCGACGTCGATGATCTTCTTCGCGTCCGGCTCGGAGTCGTAGGTCCGTTTCAATTCCTGCCCCGACTTCAGGCACTCCGCGAAGGAGGGGCTGCGACCCATGATCGGCTCGGGGATCTGCTTCGCGAGCCGATCGCCCATCGCGTAGTCGAAGCCGAGCACGCGGGCGGCGTCGCGGGTGGCGGCGCGCGGCGCCATCTTGCCGAAGGTGATGATCTGCGCGACCGATTCGCGGCCGTATTTCTCGCCGACGTAGCGGATCATCCGCTCGCGCCCGCGGACCGAGAAGTCGATGTCGATGTCCGGCATCGACTTGCGGCCGGGGTTCAGGAAGCGCTCGAAGAGCAGCCCGTTGGAGAGAGGGTCGAGGTCGGTGATCCGCAGGGAGTAGGAGACGATCGCGCCGGCCGCCGAGCCGCGGCCCGGGCCGACGGCGACGCCGTGTTCCTTCGCGTAGCGGACGAAGTCCCAGACGATCAGGAAGTAGGAGGAGAAGCCCATCTCCTCGATCACCTCGAGCTCGAACTCGAGCCGCTCGACCGCCTCGGCGGGAGGCGGGTTGCCGTAGCGGGCACGGAGGCCTTCGGCGGCGACCCGGCGCAGCATCGCCTCCGGCTCCTCGTCGTTTTCGGTCGGGTACTGCGGCAGCAACAGCTTGCCGAGCTCGATGTCGATGCTGCAGCGCTCGGCGATCTCCAGCGAGGTCGGGACCGCCTCCGGCCACTCGGCGAAGGACTCGGCCATTTCCTCGGAGCTCTTGATGTAGAACTCGTTGGTGTCGAAGCTCATCTTCGGCATCTGCAGCGTCGACTTCGTCTGCACGCAGAGCAGCGCCGCGTGGTTGTCGAAGTCCTCGCGCCGCAGGTAGTGGACGTCGGCGGTGCCGACCAGCGGCCGGTTCAGCTCGCGGGCGAAGCGGACGATCCCCTCGTTGGCCTTGTCCTGCTCGGCGATCCCGTTCTTCTGGACCTCGAAGTAGACCTGGTCGGGGCCGAAGGCCTGGATCAGGTCGTCGAGGTGGGCGCGGGCGTCGTCGGCGCGCTCTTCGACGAGGCGCCGGCAGAAGCGCGACTGCAGGCAGCCGGTGAGGGCGATCACGCCCTCGGAGTGCTGGGCCAGCAGGTCCATGTCGACGTTGGCCTTGCCGCGGGAGAAGCCCTCGAGGAAGCCCGCCGAGGTGAGCTTGACGAGGTTCGAGAAGCCGGTGTCGCTTTCGGCCAGGAGGGTCAGGTGGTTGCGCTCGTAGCGCGCCTGCTCCTTGATCGCGTGGCGGTCCTCGACCAGGTAGGCCTCGAGCCCGACGATCGGTTTGATCCCGTGCTTGTCGCAGGCCTTGTAGAGGTCGACGGCGCCGTTCATGACGCCGTGGTCGGTCAGCCCCAGGGCCGGCTGTCCGAGCTCGGCGGCCCGCGCCGCCATCGCGTCGATCTTGCAGGCGCCGTCAAGCAGCGAGTACTCGCTGTGGGCATGGAGGTGTACGGCTGACGCGGTGCTCACGAGGTCTTTCGATGATGCCAACCGCCGCGGTCGGACCCACCACCTCTCGAGACACTTCCGCGCTACTTCCGGGGTAGTTCAGAGCTACTTCAGAGCTGGGTGGCGACAAGGCCGCCGACGAAGCTGGCGTTGAGCGTGACGAAGCCGAGGATCATCGTCCGCTGCACCGAGCCGAAACCGGACTTCATCTCGCTCCGCAGTTCGCGGATGTCGGCGTCGACCCTGTCGAAGCCCTTGTCGACCTTGCCGTTCAGGTCGTCCAGTCGCTCGTCGGTCCAGACTTCTCTTGCCATGACTGCCATGATCGCAGCCTACGGAATATTTTGTCTGCTGTGGTGCGCAGATCGTAAGAAGTGTGGGAAATCTTCCGCGCGACTCAGCGACTCAGGCGCAGACCCAGGCGCTGCCGCCCGAGTCCGCCCAGATTTCGGCGGCGATCCGGTCCTGTTCGGCCTTCGGGGCTTCGTGCGGGGCGCCCTTGCCGCCGTAGGCTTCCCAGGTCGAGGGGATGATCTGGTAGGCGCCGCCGGCGCCGCTGGAGGGGTTGAGGGCGCTGTAGTTGCCGCCCGACTCGCACATCACGATGTAGGTGGGGATCGAGTAGGGGCCGCCGAGCCAGCGGGCCACCTCTTCTTCGGCTTCGGCCTCGGTGGCTTCTTCGGCTTCGGCCGCGCGCGCGGCCTGGACCTCGTCGACCCACTCGGCGATGTCGGACCTCAGGGTCGCCAGGGAGGCTTCGCGGTCGGCGCTGAGCGACTGCAGCCGGGCCGCCGCGGCCTCGGCGGCTTCGCGGACGGCGCCGATCCGGGCCTGAGCGGCTTCGAGGCGCTCCGCGTAGGCGACCGCTTCCTCCTCCAGCTCGGCGACCTCGCCCGCCTGGCGCTGCACCGCCGCCCGCACTTCGGCGACGCGGTCGGCGAGGGCGCTGTCGGCTTCGGAGATCGCCCGCAGGTAGTCGCTCCGGGTGACGAAGTCCTGGTAGTCGCCGGCGCCGAGGACGAGGTCGGCCGTGTCCGGGGTACCGCTCTCGTAGATCGCCACCAGGCGCTGCGCCAGGATCCGCAGGGACCGGCGCAGGCGCGCTTTCTCCTCCGCCAGGCGCTGCCTCGTCAGCTCCAGCTTCCGCGACAGCTCGGCGACTCGCTCCCGGCCTTCGGCGAGGAGCCCGCTGAGCCGTTCCTCGCGCGCCGCGGCCGCCTCGGCTTCCGCTTCGACCCCGACCAGCTCAGCCGTGGTCGACTGCAGCTCGGCCGAGATCGCGCTCGCCTCGTCCCGCGCCGTCGCGAGCTTCGCCTCCAGCTTCTCGGCCTCGGTGGCACCGGCGCTGCCGACGGCAGCGCCGAGGACCGCGAGCAGCGCGCAGAGCAGCGCCGCGACGCAGGCCCCGAGGAGGTCCTTTCTGAGCTCGAGCAGCCGCACGAGGCGCCGAGGCTAGCGAGCGATCCGCGAAATCCCTGCAAGTTGCCGATAACCCGCAAGCGATCTTGCGGTCTCGGCCCCCTCGCGACTCAGCCTTCGGGAACCTCGCGGCGCGCCAGGTAGGCGCCGGTGGCCGCGACCGCGGTCGCGAGGCCGACCCCGAGCACGATCCGACCGTGCCTGCCGTAGCGGCGGCGCAGGTAGCGGCTCGCCAGCCGCACCGTCTTCTTGCCGATCCAGGCGTAGATCATCGCTCGTCCTCCCCTACCCGTTCGCGCAGCCGATGAGCCATCCGCGACTGCAGCGACCAGAGCTCGATGAAGCCCGGCGAAGCGGTCTGCGAGAAGAGACCGCCGGACTCGGCGAAGCTCGCGAGGGCGGCGTCGTAGACGGCGTTCGGCGAGGAGCGGGTGACGACGCGGACGCTGCCCTTGAAGAGGCGCAGGCCGATCTCCCCCGTCACCTGGGCGTTGACCGCGTCCATGTAGGCGTCGAGGTCGGTGCGCAGCGGCTCCCACCAGAGCCCCGCGTAGACGAGGTAGCCCCATTTCTGGTCCAGGGCGGGCTTGAACTGGTTCTGGTGGATCGTGCCGACCAGGCGCTCCAGCTCCTCGTGCGCGGTGAGCACGATCGCGGCGGCCGGGACCTCGTAGATGTCGCGGACCTTGAGGCCGACGATCCGGTCCTCGATGTGGTCGACGATGCCGACGCCGTGGCGGCAGCCGATCTCGGCGGCGCGTTCGAGCAGCTCGACCAGCTCCAGGCGCTCGCCGTCGATCGAGACCGGGACGCCGGCCTCGAAGCCGATCGTCACGGTCTCCGCCTCGTCGGGCGCGTCCTCGGGGCGGGTGACGAGCTGGAAGACGTCGTCCTCGGGCGCGTGGTCGAGCTCCTCGATCCAGCGCCCCTCCGAGGAGCGCCCCCAGAGGTTGTCGTCGATCGAGTAGGGAGCGACCTCGGTGCCGCCCTTGACCGGGATCCCGTGCTCGCGGGCGTAGGCGATCTCCTCCTCGCGGCCCATCTCCCAGGAGCGGACCGGCGCGATCGTCTTCAGCTCCGGCGCCAGGGTCGCGACCGTGGCCTCGATCCGGACCTGGTCGTTGCCCTTGCCGGTGCAGCCGTGGGCGATCGTGTCGCAGTTGGTCCGGCGCGCGTACTCGACCGCGAGCTGAGCGATCAGCGGCCGCCCGAGGGCGGTGAAGAGCGGGTAGCCGTTGCCGTAGACGGCGTTGGCCTTGATCGCCGGGGCGACGAACTCGGCGGCGAAGCGCTCGCGCGCGTCGACGACGTGGCACTCGACCGCGCCCAGCTGCATCGCCTTGGCCTCGATCACGCCGTAGTCCTCGCCGGGCTGGCCGAGGTTGACGGTGAGGCAGACGACCTCGGCCTCGTAGGAGTCCTGGATCCACTTCAGCATCACGCTGGTGTCGAGCCCGCCCGAGTAGAGCAGGAGGACGCGGTGGACCTGCTCGGGATCGGCCTCGTAGCTGGCCGTCGGCCGGTTTTTCTGGAAGACGTCGCTCACGGGAGGCGGAAGTCTCGCACGCGGAGGCGCGCGAGGGCCGCCCGGGCGCTAGGGCGCTTCGATGCCGCCGCTTTCGCCTTCTTCTTCCGGCGGAGTGGCTTCTTCGAGTTCTTCTTCGGGCGCTTCTTCCTCTTCTTCGACCGTCGGTTCCTCTTCTTCGGTCGTTTCCGTGGTCGTCGTCGGCTCCGTCGTCGTGGTCGAGGTCTCCGTCGTCGATTCGAGGGTCGAGGTCGTCTCGATGCTGGGGGTGGTGGTGCTGTCGCCGTCGTCGCCGCCGGCGATCACGATCACCGCGATCAGGAGGCCGACGATCACCGCGATCAGGCCGGCGACCAGGAGGCGCATGTTGCCGTGGGGGCGCTCCCCGTCGGGGCCGCGGCCGGCAGGGCCACGGTCTTCGGGGCCCATCAGGCGGGTGGGGTACTCGTGCATAGGCTTTCAGTCCTCCGGTCCGAGTATCGCGTCCAGGATAGCGTCGGTGTCCTCGATCTCGAACCCGTTTCTGAGCCGCAGCTCGATTTCCTCTCTGCTGCTGCCGGAGACCGCCATCTGCGTCGCCAGCAGGCGGGCGCCGGCGGCGTCGGAGCGCTTGCCCTCGGCTTCCGGCGCGGGCTCCTCATGGCCGCTCACCGCCCGCAGGCGCGGGGCCTCGGGCTGCTGGGGCTGCTCGGCCGGCTCCTCGGGGGCGCGGGGCACCTC
>DASZDI010000260.1:0-4180 GCA_035942135.1 Solirubrobacterales bacterium
CGCAGGAGCCGAACGAGCCGGCTGCGGAGGTCGTGACCTCGACCGAGGCGCCGCGGGCGAAGCCGAAGGCCCCCGAGCGGCCGCCTCGACGGGAGCCGGTGTAGCCGATTCCTCACGTCGAGTCGAAAGGCCTCGGGCACAGCTTGAAGGTGCTGGAGGGGCGCGGGCTGTGGGCGCTCTTGGCGGGCGTGGCGATCGTCGTCCTCTTCCTGCTCTTCATCTTCGTCGGGGGCGACGACGACTCCGACTCCGGTTCCGACTCCACGAGCGCCGCCACGGTCGGTGCCTGCAAGGCCGGCACGGCGCCGCAGCCGACCGGGAAATCGATCGCGGCCCTGGCGGCGTCCGCCGGGCAAGGCCCCAAAGAAGTCACGCGGGCGGTCCTCAACCCGGTCGACGGCAGCGAATCGGGCGGCCTGGCGATCTTCGGGCGGGTCAAAGACACCCTCGCCCTGCAGGTCGTCGCCGAAGGGCTGAGCCCGAGCCGCGACTGCGGCTACACGATCTGGCTCGCCGCCTCGCCGGAGAAAATGCTGCCGCTGGCCTCGACCGACGTCAGCAAAGACGGCCAGATCAGCGCCCAGGTCGAAGTCCCGGTCGAAGTCCTCGCCTACCTGGCCAACGAAACCTTCGGGCAGATCGCGATCACCAGGACCGACGAATCGCAGCTGAAAGCCTCGCTGGCGAAGGCGACGCAGGAGCGCGAGGCCCCGCTCTACACCGGCACCGAAGTCCTCCGCGGCGCGGTCAAGGGCCCGATCGTCGGCGCCGCCAACCGCAAAGCGGGCGGATAGTCGTTAGTCGGCCGGGAGGAGCTTGCCGGGGTTCATGATCCCGGCCGGGTCGAGCCGCTCCTTGACCGCGCGCAGCACCTCGAGGCCGGTCGGACCCACCTCGGCCTCCATGTAGGGGACGTGGTCGCGGCCGACGGCGTGGTGGTGGGTGATCGTGCCGCCGTGGGCGACGATCGCCTCCGAGGCGGCGCCTTTGACCGCCGCCCACTGCTCCAGCTCGGCGCCGCGGCGGGCGCGGGAGATGAAGGTGAAGTAGAGCGAGGCGCCGTCGGCGTAGGCGTGGGAGAGGTGGCAGAAGACGAGGCCGGGCGTGCCCTGGCCCGCGAGCGACTCGCGGATCGCGGCGCCGACCGCCCGGTGCAGCTCGCCGAGGCGGCTCCAGGTGTGCGAGGTCTCCAGGGTCTCGACCATCGCCCCCATCTCCATCAGGGTGTCGCGCAGGTAGGGGCCCCGGTAGCGGCCGTGCTCCCAAGAGCGCCCGGCGGCCTGGCCGAGGTAGACGGCGCCGCCGTCGCGCAGGGCGCGGACGGTGAGGGCGCGCCGCCGCGCGACCGACTCCTCGTCGCCCTCGAAGCCAGCGATCACCAGGGCGCCGCCGCGGCGCCTGCGGAGGCCGAGGTAGCCGCCGAAGAGGCGACCGCCGAGGCCCCTCGGGCCGGAGAGGGCCAGCGAGCCTTCGGTCTCCTCCTCGTCGGAGACGCGGATGATCTCCGGCAGCCCCGGCCCCTGCGCCAGCGAGCGGACGATCCCGGCGCCCGCCTCGAAGCTCTCGGCGATCCAGGCCTCGTAGCGGCGCACCGCCGGGGCCGGGCGCACCCGCACCGTCACCTCCGGGATCACGCCGAGCACGCCCTCGGAGCCGATCACCAGCTCCCGCAGCGAGGGCCCGGCGGCGGTGTGCGGCGTTTCCAGCGTCGAGATCTCCCCCGCCGGCGTCAGCATCCGCACCGAGCTGACCAGCGAGTCGAAGCGCCCGTAGCCGCTCGAGGCCTGGCCGGTCGAGCGGGTCGCGGCGAAGCCGCCGATCGTCCCGTACTCGAAGGACTGCGGGAAGTGGCCGAGGGTGAGGCCGAACCGCGCCAGCGCCGTCTCCGCCTCCGGACCGCGCAGACCCGCCCCGAGGCGCGCCGTCAGCGAGCGCTCGTCGACGACGACGTCGCGCAGCGCCCCGAGGTCGAGACTGACCAGGCGGCCGTGGCCGCCGCGCAGCGGCTCGACCCCGCCGACGACGCTGGTGCCGCCGCCGAACGGGACGACCGCGACGTCCTCCGCCGCGCAGACCTCGAGCACGCGCTGCAGGGCGGTGGCGCCCCGCGGCATCAGCACCGCGTCGGGCGCCGCCTCCAACGCCCCGCCGCGCATCCGCGCCAGGTCGACGTAGCCGCGCCCGGTCGCATGCCGCAGCCGGTCCTCGTCGTCGCGGAAGACGTTCTCCTCCCCCACCGCCTCGATCAGCGCCCGCGGCAGCATCTCCGCGCCCGGCAACTCGAAAGCGCCGAGGTCGCGAGCCAACGGCCAAGGCTCCAGCTCCCCGATCCGCTCCCGCAATACCGCAAGGGCCTCGTCGTCGAGCGTCGGCTCCACCGACGGATCGCCCCACCCCCACCACTTCGCGTCGCGCCTTGGCTCAGTCATCTCGACGCCTGTCGCATTTGTGGCCTATGTGTCTACAAAAACGCCAAGGGATCATGCCAGCGCCCTCTCGATGCCATCGAGGGCCTCATCGAGGACGTCGCCGCGCGCGCGGCGCATCAGCGGCGAGCCCAGCTTCGACATCCCCTTCAACGACTGCTCCTCGGTGAGGCTGACCTCGGTACCGCCGTCACGCTCGTGCAGCCCGATCTCCACCCGCAGCGCCTTCAGGTGCCGCTCGAACGGCGTCCCCTCCAGCTCCTGCTCCCAGACGTAGCGCTCCCGCTCGGCGGCGCTGACGCAGCGGAAGTCGGCGCGCACCCCCCGGCCCTCGG
The DNA here is from genome assembly GCA_035942135.1 of Solirubrobacterales bacterium. Classification (GTDB taxonomy): domain Bacteria; phylum Actinomycetota; class Thermoleophilia; order Solirubrobacterales; family 70-9; genus VAYN01. The sequence goes on from DASZDI010000260.1 coordinate 2,762, forward strand.
CCGTCTCCAGCACCTTGGTCCAGCGACTGCGCCGGTCGCCGCTCTTGCGCTCGACGTTCTCGACCCGCCCCACCCGCGGCCACCAGCGCGGCAGGTTGTAGGGATCGGAGACGAGCTTCCAGACGTCCCCTGCCGGCGCCTCGAACGTGCGCGTGCGGGTGACCCGGGCCACGGGTCAGTCGCCGGCGAGACGGCGAAGATCCCGGACCAGCAGCAGGTGCTTGAGGTGGCTCACGGTCGCCGCCAGGCTTTCCAGGCTCTGCAGCGCCTCTTTGCGGCGCTCGGGGTTGCGCGAGCGCAGCGAGGGGCCGAGCAGCGCTTCCAGGAGCTGCGCCTCGCGGTCGGCGGAGGAGCGGAAGACGCGCAGGTTGCGGGCGCCGACGCCGACCCGGGAGAGCTCGTTGGCGGCGCGGACGATCTCGCGGTCGGTCTCGTCGTAGACGGTCTTGCCCTCGCGTTTCTCCGGCTGCACGATCCCGAAGTTCTCGAGCTCGCGGATCAGCTCCTCGCGGGCCCCGGTCTCCTCGATGATCTCGTCCATGGTCAGGTAGGCGCGCGAGGTGTCGACCAGGATCGCCCGCCGCACCGCCCCGGTGGCGGGCTTGCGGTCGCCGTCGCCGAGCACGAGGTCGCCGCCGGAGGCGAGCTCCTGGCGGATCACCCGCAGCGGCAGGAACTCGTCGCGCTGCAGGCGCAGGATCGTCCGCAGCCGTTCGACGTCGGACTGGCTGTAGAGGCGGTAGCCGCCGGAGGTCCGCCGCGGGCTCAGCAGCTTCTGGTCCTCGAGGTAGCGGATCTTCGAGATCGAGACGTCGTCGAACTCGCTCTGCAGGATCTTGCAGACGGCGCCGATCGTCAGCGCCTTGCGCGGCCGGCTCGGCGATTCGGCGGCCCGGCTCGTCTGCTCGGAAACGGCCATCTCAGCGCTCCAGGTAGCTCAGCTTGTACTTGCCGACCTGGATCTCGTCGCCGTCGGCGAGCCGGTGGGACTCGATCCGGCGGCGGTTCACGTAGGTGCCGTTGAGGGAGCCGAGGTCGTCGATGTAGAGGCCGTCGCGACGGCGGACCAGCAGCGCGTGGTTGCGGGAGACGGTGACGTCGTCGAGGAAGACCCCGGCGTCGGGGCTGCGGCCGATGCTGACCCGCTCCTCGGCGACGCTGAAGCTCTCGCCGGCGCGGCCGCCGCCGGCGCGGATGACCAGCGCCGCGCCGCTCTCCTCGACCACCTCGTCGATGTCGACCGGCTTCATCTCACCGGTCTCGTCGACCCGGTAGGTCATCGTCGTCGGGTCCTCGCCCGCGTCTTTCGGGCCGCCCAGGAAGGCGCCGCACTTCTGGCAGTAGTTCGCCCCCTCGGGGTTGGCGAAGCCGCACTCGGGACAGTGGATGGCCATGACGGCTCCCCGCTCAGGCGGCGGG
>DASZDI010000261.1:0-2559 GCA_035942135.1 Solirubrobacterales bacterium
GCCGGACCCTGCGCAACATCAAGGCCGTCGACGTCGTGTCGGTCGGGCTCCGCGGCGAGGACCTCGACGAGTGGCGCGCGCACGTGCGCGTCGCCTTCCTCATCGAGCGCGTCGGCGAGAGTTAGGCCGCGTAGCGCTTCGCGGCGCGCTCGCGCGCCTTCGCCGCCTCGACCTCGCGGTCCTTCGGCGGCGCCGCGGTGACGAGCCGGTCGAGCAACTTCGTCGAGACGGCGGCGATTTCCTCGATCGCCTCGTCGAAGGCCTCGGCGTTGGCGCGCGACGGCTTGTTGTAGCCGCTGATCTTGCGGACGTACTGGAGGGCCGCGGCGCGGACCTCGTCCTCGCTCGCGGGCGGCTCGAAATTGTGGAGGGTGCGGATGTTTCTACACATGCCTCGATCTTAGGGGCCGACGGTGGCGATGTGAAATCCTCCGGCGCGTGTTGAGGAGCATCCGATGACCGATGTAGCCGAGGCCCGCGACAAGCGCTGGATCGCGCTGATCCTGCTCTGCTCGGCGCAGTTCGTCGTCGTCCTCGACGCCTCGATCGTCAACGTCGCGCTGCCGACGATCGGCGAAGCGCTCGACTTCACCGAGAGCAGCCTGCCCTGGGTGGTCAACGCCTACGTGCTGACCTTCGGCGGCTTCCTCCTGCTCGGCGGGCGGCTCGCCGACCTGCTCGGGCGGCGCCGCGTCTTCATGTTCGGCTTGGTGCTGTTCGCGATCGCCTCGCTGTTCGGCGGGCTGGCGAGCAGCTCCGGCCAGCTGGTCGCGGCGCGGGCGCTGCAGGGGCTCGGCGCCGCGATCCTCTCCCCCGCCGCCCTCTCGATCGTCGCCACCACCTTCAAGGACGGCGCAGAGCGCAACAAAGCGCTGGGCATCTGGGGAGCGGTCGCCGGGTCAGGCGGCGCCGCCGGCGTCCTCCTCGGCGGCGTCCTCACCGACAGCCTCGGCTGGGAGTGGGTGCTCTGGGTCAACGTCCCGATCGGGATCGCCGCGGCGGCGATCGCGCCGACCCTGATCGCCGAATCGCGCAACGAGGACGAGGTCCGCCACTTCGACTTCGCCGGCGCGGCGACGATCACCCTCGGCCTCTCCGCCCTCGTCTTCGCCCTGCTCGACGCCGAAGACGCGGGCTGGGGCTCGACTCAGACGATCGGCATCCTCGCCGCCGCGGCGATCCTGCTGGCGGCCTTCGTCGTCATCGAGCGCCGCTCCCGCGCGCCCCTCGTCCCCTTCTCGATCTTCCGCATCCGCACGATCACCGGCGCCAACGTGGTCGGGATCCTCGTCGGCGCCTCGCTCTTCTCGATGTTCTTCTTCATCTCGCTCTACATGCAGCAGGTGCTCGGCTACAGCGCGATCAAGGCCGGCCTCTCCTACCTGCCGCTGGCGGTCTCGATCATCCTCTCGGCCGGCATCGCCTCGAGCCTGGTGACCAAGGTCGGCTTCAAGCCGATCCTCGCGACCGGGATGGTCCTGATCGCCGCCGGCCTGCTCTGGTTCTCCCGGATCTCCCCCGACGGGACCTTCCTCGCCGACATCCTCGGCCCCTCCCTCCTGGCGGCGGTCGGCCTCGGCTTCGCCTTCGTCCCGGTCACGATCGCCGCCGTCTCCGGCATCCAGGACCGCGAGCAGGGCCTCGCCAGCGGCCTGATCAACACCTCCCAGCAGGTCGGCGGTGCCCTCGGCCTCGCCGTCCTCGCCGCCATCGCCAACTCCGAGATCGGCACCTCCCGCGACCCCGTCGTCCTCACCGACGGCTTCGCCTCCGCCTTCCTCGTCGGCGCCGGCTTCGCGATCCTCGGCCTCCTCGCCACCCTCTTCCTGATCCGCGACGAGGACAGCCGCGCCCACATGGAGCTGGGGTCAGAGCCCGTCACCGAATCCAGCACCTAGTTCACCTGACGCAAGCGGACAGACACGTAAGTGTCACTTCTCTGAGTCAATTCAGTAACGCCCCTTGAAGTAGCGAAAGTCGCCCCTAGGATCGGCCGCCGGAGGGTGAGGGAGACAGGTGTCTCCACCCAATTCACACCTGGTGTGTTGGCCTAATCAGCCAGATCCGGTTCGAGTCCGGCGCCCTCCGCAGACATAGACCGCCACGAGCGGGTCGAGCTGGGCCACGATCTACCGTGCTACCTTGAAGGCACAGGTGTGAAATGGGTGCGGGGTGATTCCCCGCTTCACCAAGGCTCGACCCGCTCCGGCGGGTCTTGTCGTTTCTGGGGGCTGATCAGAGCCGGCGGCGAATCCGATTCCTCGCCGCTAAGTCATACGGCCTGACACGGAAGTGTCATTTCTTTGAGCCAATTCAGTAACACCTGTTGAATCGGCGAAATTCGGCCCTAGGATCGGTCACCGGAGGGTGATGGAGGCGGGGTTGCCTCCAGGCAGTTGACACCTGCCCTACCCGATCAACCGTCGGGTCCGGTTCGAGTCCGGCGCCCTCCGCAGAAATACCGCAGCAGGCGGGTCGAGAACGGAAGGGCGGCGTGCTAGCTTTAGGGCACAGGTGTCAGCTGCCTGCGGGGTGGTTCCCCGCGTCATCCAGACTCGA
>DASZDI010000262.1:0-1561 GCA_035942135.1 Solirubrobacterales bacterium
GATAAAGGCCGGGATGTTCGACATCGATTCCGCACTACGGACCCTGGTCGAGCGAGGAGGCTCCGATCTGCACGTCAAGGTCGGCGTCCCGCCGACGGCTCGGATGCAGGGGGACCTGGCTCCGTTGGAGGGCTACCAGCCCCTCAAGCCGGACGACACCGAAAAAGCCTTCCAGGACATGGCCGAGGTCCGCTCGCTGACTGAATTCGAGGAATGCGGGGAGGCGGACTTCTCGTACTCGATCCCCGGCCTCTCGCGCTTCCGCGTCAACACCTTCAAGCAGCGCGGCTCGATCTCGATCGTCTGCCGGGCGATCCCCTTCGAAATCCGCTCGGTCGACGAGCTCGGGCTGCCATCGGTGGTCACCAAGCTGGCCGAGGAGCAGCGCGGGATCGTCCTCGTCACCGGCACCACCGGCTCCGGCAAGAGCACGACCCTGGCGGCGATGATCGACCACATCAACCGCACCCGGACCGACCACATCGTCACCCTCGAGGACCCGATCGAGTACCTGCACCCGGACAAAAACTCGATCGTCAACCAGCGCGAAGTCGGCTCCGACACCGAAAGCTTCGCTCGGGCGATGCGCCGCGTCCTGCGCCAAGACCCCGACGTGATCCTGATCGGCGAGATGCGCGACGAGGAGACGGTCCGCACCGCGCTCTCCGCGGCCGAGACCGGCCACCTCGTGCTCTCCACCGTCCACACCCTGGACGCGACCGAGACGATCAACCGCATCGTCGACTTCTTCCCGCCCCACCTCCAGCACCAGGCCCGGGTGATGCTCGCGGCGACCCTCAAGGGGGCGATCGCCCAGCGCCTCGTCCCCGACCTCACCGGCGACGGCCGCGTCCCCGCCTCGGAGATCCTCGTCGTCACCGGCCGCGTCCAGGACCTGATCATGAACCCGGAAGAGACCGGCAAGATCACCGAAGTGATCGCCGAGGGCGAGTACTACGGGATGCGCACCTTCGACCAGTCCCTGCTCCAGTACGTGATGGAGGGCAAGATCTCCGAGGACATCGCGATGGAGTACGCCTCCAGCCCGCACGACTTCAAGCTGATGCTGGCGGCGGGCGGCCAACGGGCGAGCGGGATCGAGCAGCTTGCTCCGGCCGGCGAGTAGTACGGGCGTCCAGATCACCAGGCCCCGTGGGCCGCGGGCTCAAGCCCGCAGATGAGAAAGCCGATTCCAATCGCGATGTTTGCGATCGACCGCTTCCTCCTGCTCGTACGCGACCTGCGCCGGAACGAGCGCGGGATCGCCCTGCCGACGGCGCTCTTCGCGATGATCGCCAGCATGGGCCTCGCCAGCGCCGCGGTGATGTCCTCGGTCAACGTCCAGCAGGGCACTCACCGCGACCAGGGGTCCAAGGCGGCGATCGCCGCCGCCGACGCCGGCGCCAACGTCGCCCTGCTGCGCCTCAACCGCTACGCGAGCGCCTTCAGCGCGACGACCCCTTGCCTCTACGTCAGCGGCTCGACGGCGCAGCTGACCGGCGCGGGCGGCGGCGGCTGGTGCCCGGGGGTCGAAGGCACCGTCGGCGACGCGACCTACAGC
>DASZDI010000263.1:0-4349 GCA_035942135.1 Solirubrobacterales bacterium
CGAGCTCCCGCACCACCTGCTTCAGCGTCGCCCCACCGCGCAACGCCAGCGGCACCGCTTCGCCCAGGCCGACGACCCCGTCCTCATCCCGCAGCCGCAGCAACACCATCTCCCGTCGCTGCAGCACCCCGCGCGCCGTTACGTAGGGCTCCTTGAACGAGAGCGCGTAGGGGATGACTTCGACCGAGGCGAGGCGCACGCCCCCAACCCTCTCAGGCCGAGATCAGCAGGCCGGCGGTGACAAGCAGGCTGAAGACGCCCAGCAGGGCCCCGGTCGCGGCCAGGACGCCGTTCAGGGCCGGGCCGTCGCGGCGCTCGGTCAGGGTCCGCATGGGGCGGATCGCCAGCGGCGCCGCCAGCAGGCCGATCAGCGGCAACATGCTCGAATCGCCCGCCCAGAGGGCGATCGGCAGGACCGCGAACGCCCCCGCCACCAGCAGCCGGTAGAGCGCCACCGCGCGCTCCCGCCCGACCCGCACCGCCAGCGTGTTCTTGCCGGCGCGGCGGTCGGTCTCGAGGTCGCGGACGTTGTTGACGACGATGATCGCGGTGGCGAGGAAGCCGATCGAGATCGAGAGGCCGAGCGGCAGCGCGTCGAGCTCCTCGAGCTGCACGTAGTAGGAGCCGTTGACGGCGACGAGGCCGAAGAAGAGGAAGACGAAGACCTCGCCGAAGCCGGCGTAGCCGTAGGGGCGGGGTCCGCCCGTGTAGAGGACGCCGGCGGCGATCGAGAGGGCGCCGATCAGGAGGATCACCACCCCCGCGACGGCGGTCAGGTAGATCCCGCAGGCGACCGCCACCGCGAAGGCGATCCAGGTCGCCCGCATCACCCGCTGCGGGGTCACCATCCCGCTCGCCGTCACCCGCACCGGCCCGAGCCGGTCGGCGGTGTCGGCGCCGCGCTTGGCGTCGGAGTAGTCGTTGGCGAGGTTGGTGCCGATCTGGATGAAGATCGAGCCGACCAGCGCCGCCAGGAAGGCGCCCCAGCGCGGCAGCTCGCCGACGAACTGGACCGCCGCCGCAGTCCCGACCAGCACCGGCGCGATCGCCGCCGGCAGGGTCCGCGGCCGCGCCGCCATCAGCCAGATCCTCATGGGCGCTTCGGGAACTGCGAGAAGTCCGGCGAGCGCTTCTGCTTGAACGCCTCGCGCCCCTCGGCCGCCTCGTCTGAGCCGTAGAAGAGGAGGTTGGCGTCGTGGGCGAGCTGCTGGATCCCGGCGTAGCCGTCCTCGTGGGCGTTGAAGCTGGCCTTGACCAGGCGCAGCGCGAAGGGGGAGAGGGCGAGCATCTCGCGGCACCAGGCGACCGTCTCGCGCTCCAGCTCGGCGAGCGGGAAGACGGCGTTGACGAGCCCCATCTCCCGCGCCTCCTCGGCGTCGTACTGGCGGCAGAGCAGCCAGAGCTCCTTCGCCTTCTTGGTCCCGACCAGGTCGCGCAGCAGCGAGGCGCCGTAGCCGCCGTCCCAGGAGCCGACCCGCGGGCCGGTCTGGCCGAAGACGGCGTTGTCGGCGGCGATCGTCAGGTCGCAGCAGAGGTGGAGGATGTGGCCGCCGCCGATCGCGTACCCCGCGACCATCGCCACCAGCGGCTTCGGCAGCCGCCGCATCTGCACCTGCAGGTCGGTGACGTGGAAGCGGCCGACCGAGGCGCCCTCGGGCATGTAGCCGGTGTCGCAGCGCACGCTCTGGTCGCCGCCGGAGCAGAAGGCCCGCTCGCCCGCCCCGGCGAGGAGGACGACGCCGACCTCGGTGTCCTCGCGGGCCAGCTCCAGCGCCGCGGAGACCTCGACCAGCGTCTGCGGCCGGAAGGCGTTGAGGACGTCGGGGCGGTCGATCGTCACCTTGGCGATCCCGCCGCCGGTCTCGTAGCGGATGTCCTCGTACTCGCCGGGGCCGGCGGCCCACTCGATCGGCGCATACAGCTCTTGCTCGGGCGGGGCTCCCTTGTGGCGTTTGGGCATGATGGGGACGATATCCCGATGAAGCTCGACGACTGGCTCTCCCAGAGATCGCAGAGCTGTCCCGACCGGACCGCCCTTGCCGCCGACGGCGCGGAGATGACCTACGCCGAGCTGGAGGCGGAGGCGACCTGGGTCGCGCGGCGGCTCGCCGCCCACGGCGTCCGCCGCGGCTCGACCGCGGCGTTGACCATGCACCCGCGCCGCGAGCAGGTCGTCCTCCTGCACGCGCTGATGAAGCTCGGCGCCGCCCTGCTGCCGCTCGGCCCGCGGCTGACGCCGGAGGAGCGGGCGGCGGTCGTCGGCGTCGAGGAGCCGATCATCGACCTCGACGACCCCGGCCAGCTGACCCAGACCGAGGCCGACATGCCGCTGCTGGGCGAGCACGACATGGACGACATCTGCTGCCGGGTCCTGACCAGCGGCAGCACCGGCACACCGCGCCCGATCCCGCTCAGCTACGGCAACTTCCTCTGGAACGCGGTCGGCTCGGGCTTCAACATCGGCGTCGACCCCGAGGACCGCTGGCTCTGCTGCGTCCCGCTCAGCCACATCGCCGGGCTCGGGATCGTCATGCGCAGCGTCATCTACGGCACCACCGCGGTCGTCCACGACGGCTTCGACGTCGACCGGGTCGGGGCGGCGCTGGAGAGCGACGGGATCACCGTCGTCTCGGTCGTGGCGACGATGCTGACGCGCCTGCTCGACGCGGGCGTCGACCTCTCCGGCCCGCGGGCGATCCTCGTCGGCGGCGGGCCGGTCCCCGAGGGACCGCTGGAAGAGGCGATCGCCAAGGGCGCCACCGTCGTCCAGACCTACGGCCTGACCGAGACCTGCTCGCAGGTGACGACGCTTGCCCCCGCCGACGCGCGGCGCAAGCTCGGCTCCGCCGGGCGCCCGCTGCTGACCACGCACCTGCGGATCCAGGACGGCGAGATCCTCGTCCAAGGCCCGACCGTCGCCCCCGGCAGCGCCGACGCCGACGGCTGGCTCCACACCGGCGACCTCGGCCACATCGACGAGGAAGGCTTCCTCTACGTCCGCGACCGGATCGACGACATGATCGTCAGCGGCGGCGAGAACGTGGTCCCGGCCGAGGTCGAGGAGGTGCTGCTGCGCCACCCCGACGTCGCCGAGGCGGCGGTGATCGGCCGCGAGGACCCCGAGTGGCAGCAGGCGGTGACCGCCGTCGTCGTCCTCGAAAACGGCTCCGAGGTGACGCCCGACGACCTGCGCCGCCACTGCGCCGACTCGCTGGCCGGGTTCAAAGTCCCGAAGCGGGTCGAGCTGGCCTCGGCGCTGCCGCGGACGCCCTCGGGCAAGGTGATGCGCAGAGCGCTCCGCTGAGGGCGACTCGGGTAGCCTGCCGCCCCATGCGAACCGACGACATCTTCTCCGACAAAGACGCTGACCTGGGCAAGCTCGACGGCAAGACCGTCGCGATCCTCGGCTACGGCTCCCAGGGCCACGCCCACGCCCTCAACCTCAAGGACTCCGGCGTCGAGGTCGTCGTCGGCCTCCGTCCCGACTCCTCCAGCCGCGCCAAGGCCGAAGCGGCCGGGCTCGAGGTGCTCGAGATCGCCGAAGCCGCCAGCCGCGGCGACCTGGTGATGGTGCTGCTGCCCGACGAGAAACAGGGCGAGCTCTGGCGCGAGGAGATCTCCGACGGGATCGCTCCCGGCAACCTGCTGCTCTTCGCCCACGGCTTCGCGATCCACTTCGGCGAGATCGAGCCGCCGCCCGGCGTCGACGTCGGCATGGTCGCGCCGAAGGGCCCGGGCCACCTGGTCCGCCGCCAGTACGAGGAAGGCAGCGGCGTGCCCTGCCTGATGGCGGTCCACCAGGACGCCTCAGGCGAGGCCCACGACCTCGTCCTCGCCTACGCCTCCGGGATCGGCGGCGGCCGCGCCGCGATCATCGAGACGACCTTCAAAGACGAGTGCGAGACCGACCTCTTCGGCGAGCAGGCGGTCCTCTGCGGTGGCGCCTCGGAGCTGGTCCGCGCCGGCTTCGAGACCCTGGTCGAGGCCGGCTACGACCCGCGCCTCGCCTACTACGAGTGCCTGCACGAGCTGAAGCTGATCGCCGACCTGATGTACGAAAAGGGCATTCAGGGCATGCGCTACTCGATCTCCAACACCGCCGAGTACGGCGACATGACCCGCGGCAAACGGGTGATCGGCGAGGAGTCCCGCGCGGCGATGAAAGAGATCCTCTCCGAGATCCAGTCAGGCGACTTCGCCCGCGAGTGGATCGGCGAGAACCGCGCCGGCGGCGAGTCCTTCGACCGGATGCGCAAAGAGGGCGAGGGGCACGAGATCGAGGAGGTCGGGCACGACCTGCGCGACATGATGCCTTGGATCGATCAGGGGTGCAAAGACACGAAGTAGGG
>DASZDI010000264.1:0-2284 GCA_035942135.1 Solirubrobacterales bacterium
GGTGCCGCGCTCGAGCGCGGCGAGGAAGAGGCGGAGCTTCTCCGGGTCCTCTTCGAGGCTGCGGCGGTTCGCGACCAGCACCAGCTCGTCGTAGGTGGGGACGCCGAGCTCGTCGACGGGGGTGACGGTGGGGCCGAGGCCGCGTTCGCGCAGGTCGACCCCCTCGACGTTGCGGTAGCCGCCCAGCATCGCCTGGGCCGAGCCGCCGACGAGGGCGGGGAGGAGGCCGAAGCCGACGTTGACGACTTTGACGTCGTCGGGGGTGAGGTCCGCCCGGGCGAGGATCGTCTCCAGGAACTTGTCCTGGTAGGGGATGCCGGCGGTGGCGATCGTCTTGCCTTCGAGGCTGCCGATCCCTTTGATCTTCGAGCCTTTGAGCCAGATCATCGAGGTCAGCGGCTGGTTGACGAGGGCGGCGACGGCGACCACGTCGAGCCCCTGCTCGCGGGCGAGCGCCACCTCGGGCTCGTAGGAGATCGCCAGGTCCGAGCGACCGGCGGCGACCTGCTTGACCGGCGCCGCGGGGTCCGAGGGGGTGGTGATCTCGACCTCGAGGCCGGCTTCCTCGAAGTAGCCGAGCTCCTCCGCCACGTAGATCCCGGCGTGGTCGGGGTTGGGGTAGAAGTCGAGCGTCAGCGAGAACGCCTGCCGCTCCCCGCCCACGTCCTCGGACTTCTCACCGCAGGCGGCGAGAGCGAGGGCGAGCATCAGGACGGCGAGGGCGGTCGCCGGGGTCCGAAGGCGCGTCATCGCCTGAGTTCTATCGCCAACCGACGACGCGCCGCTCCGCGAGCGAGGTCAGGCCGAAGAGCGCGAGCCCCATCGCCGAGAGCACGGCGACCGCCGCGAACAGCCTGGCGGTCTCCAGTTGGGCGTTGTCCTGGAGGATCTGGTGCCCCAGTCCGGCGCTGGCACCGACCCACTCGCCGAACAGCGCCGCGATCGGCGCGAAGACGATCGAGATCTTGATCCCGGTGAAGAGGTAGGGGAGGGCGGTGGGGACCGAGAGGCGAAGGAAGACCTGCCGGGGCGAGGCGTAGAGGGTGCGCATCAGCTTCCTCGCCTCGGGGTCGACGGAGGAGAGCCCGTTGAGGGTGGCGACGGTGATCGGGAAGAAGCAGACGAGGGCGACGACGAGGATCTTGGGGAGGATCCCGAACCCGAACCAGATCACCAGGATCGGGGCGACGGCGACGATCGGGATCGTCTGCGAGGCGATCACCAGCGGGTAGGTCGAGCGCAGGACGAAGCCCGAGAAGTGCATCGCCACCGCGAAGGCGACGCCGACGGCGAGGGCGCAGGCGAAGCCGAGCAGGATCTCCTGCAGCGTCACCCAGGCGTTGTCGGCCAGCAGCGACCGGTTCTCCCAGGCCGCCTCGCCGATTTCGGCCGGCGAGGGAACGAGGAAGTCTTCGAGGTTGAAGAGGCCGGCGAGGAGGCCGGTCGAGGCGGCGATCTGCCAAGCGCCGATCAGCGCAGCCAGGAACAGCGCGGGGAGCAGCCACCGCCACATCCCTCCCCATCGCGTGGTTCCTTTTGCACCCATATCGTGCATTACGAACCACGCATCCCCTGGCGCAGCGCCCGCATCGCCTCCTCGCGGGCGGCGACGCACTCCGGGTCGGTGACGGCGGCGTCACGGTCCTCGGCGCGGGGGTGGGGGGCGCTGAGCTCGGCGACGACCCGTGCGGGCCGGGCCGAGAGCACGGTTACCCGGTCGCAGAGGTAGAGCGCCTCCTCGACGTCGTGGGTGACGAGGACGGCGGTTCGGGGATCGGCGCGCAGGGCCGCGGCCAGCCACTCCTGCATCTCGGCGCGGGTGATCGCGTCGAGGGCGGCGAAGGGCTCGTCCAGGGCCAGCACCGGCTTGCCGGCGATCAGCGTGCGCAGGAAGGCGACCCGCTGGCGCATCCCGCCGGAGAGCTCGGCCGGGCGCGCCGCCTCGAAGCCCGCCAGGCCGAAGCGCTCGAACAGCGCCCCCGCGGCCGCCCGCGCCTCGCGCCGCGACCTTCCCTGGTTGCGCAGCGCCAGGGCGGCGTTGTCGATCGCCGAGTACCAGGGCAGCAGCAGGTCGCGCTGGGGCATGTAGGCGCAGCGGGCGAGGCGGTCGTCCGCCGCCGAGCCGCTCCCGACCTCGATCCTCCCGGCGCTCGGCTCGGCCAGGCCGCAGATCAGCTCCAGCAGCGTCGACTTGCCGCAGCCGGAGGGGCCGACCAGCCCGATCGTCTCGTGCGGGCCGGCGTCGAGGGCGATCGAGGCGAGGGTGCGCAGCTCGCCGTAGGAG